>JBFGTT010000097.1:0-8842 GCA_041565995.1 Rhodothermales bacterium | reverse complement strand
GCGTACTTTTTCACGTCACCGCCCTCCGACGACGACCGAGCGGCCCGTCTGTTCGATGAACGTCTCCAGGCCCGTCATCTCCCGGCGCAGGCGCGCTTCCAGGTCCTGCCGGCGCTGCCGGTGCGTCTCGGTGGGCGGGTAGAGCGACCCCTGCCGCACGCCGCGCCCGTTGAAGGCGCCGGCCAGGCCGTAGAGGTTGCCGCGCACTGAGCGCAGCCGTCTGGCCCGTGCCTGCGCCGAGTCCGCCTGCGCGGCCAGGGCTTCGGGCACGTCGCCGAGCTTTTTGAGGGAGTCGCGTTCGGCGGCGAGGGTTTTTTGCAACGCGGCAGCCCGTTCGGCGGCGTCCCAGGCCTGCCGTTGCAGCGCCAGCAGGCCCACGAGGAAGGCTTCGCGGTCCTCCCACTGCGCCTGCGTCAGCGCCATCTCCGGATCGCCCTCCACCCGCACCGTCTGCACGGCGAAGGCCCCGCCGGCTTCAAGCGTCACCGTGTAGAGGCCGGGCGAGACGAGCGGCCCGACGGGATCGACCGGGCGCGGCAGTTCCGGCAGGATCTTCTCCGATTTGACCAGGCCCTCGGTCGGCTCGTCGTCGTCGCGGAAGGGCGGCGGGGCGTGCCGCAGATCCCACGCCAGGCGGTGCAGCACGCCCGCCGTGGCCGGCCCGCCGAGTTGCCGCACCACCTCGCCGCGCGCGTTGCGGAAGGTGATCTGTGCGGTGTCCGCCGGCGCGGCCAGGTGGTAGGTCAGGAGCGCGCCGAAAGGCGGGTTTTCGCCCGCGTAGAACGCCTGCCCGCGATACGAAGTGGCCTTCCAGTAGCCGTGCAGGCGCGCCGTGCGGATCGAGAAGAGATGCGCGGCGGCGGCCTGCACCTGCGGCGACCACTCGACCAGCGGCGCCAGGTCGTCCAGGATCCAGAGCGAGCGCCCGTGCGTGCCGACGACGAGATCGTTCTCGCGCGGGTGGATCTTGAGGTCGTCGTAGAGGGTCGTCGGCAGGTTGGCGCGGAAGCGGGTCCAGGCGCGGCCCGCCGTGGTGGAGACGAACAGGGCGTGCTCGGTGCCCAGGAAGAGCAGGTCGGGATCGTCCGGATGTTCGACGAGGACGTTGACGGAGCCGTCGGCGGGCAGGCCCTCGGTGCGCGGCGTCCACGTCTGCCCGAAGTCGGTGGTTTTGAAGACGTAGGGCCGGAAGTCGCCGTCGCGGTGGGCGTCGAGGGCGGCGTAGGCGGTGCCGGGCGCCTGCGCCGAGGCCACCACGCGGCTGACGTAGGTGCCCTCGGGCACGCCGGCGAGGTGGGTGGCCACGTTGGTCCACGTCGCGCCGCCGTCGCGCGAGACCTGCACGTTGCCGTCGTCGGTGCCCACCCACAGGATCCGTCCGTCGAGCGGCGACTCGGCGAGGGTGGTGATTTCGCCGAAAGACGACGTGCCGTCGTTCTTCGAGAGCATCTTCTGCTTGCCCTGCACGCCCATCAGGAAGAGCGAGTCGCGCTCGATCTGCCGCGTGAGATCCTCGGTGCGCTGCCACGAGACGCCCCGGTTGCGCGAGATGAAGAGCCGGTTGCCGCCCAGGTAGACCGTCTGCGGGTCGTGCTGCGAGACCAGCGCAGGCGTGACCCAGTCGAACCGGTAGGCTTTCTCGCCTTCGGGCGGGGCCGGCTCTACGTCGAGCAGGTCGCCCGTCTCGGCGTCGAGGCGGAGGATGGTGCCGTTCTGGGCCAGGATGTAGCTGAAGCGATGATTCGTCGGATCGGGCTGCTGGTACATGCCGTCGCCGAAGCCGACCTGCCGCCAGTCGTCGTGGAGGATGCCGATCCATCGGCGCGAGGCGCTCGGCCCCATCCAGGAGTGGTTGTCCTGCATGCCGCCGTAGACGAAGTAGGGATCGCGCTGGTCGAGGCCGATGGCGTAGAACTGGCCGATGGGCAGGTTGTCGATGCGGGCGTAGGTTTCGCCCCGGTCCCACGACTCACTCAGGCCGCCGTCGCCGCCGAGGTAAAAATGTTCGGGATCGTGGGGGTCGATCCAGAGGGCGTGGTGGTCGCTGTGGATGCCGACGTCGTAGGTGGGGCGGGTGGGCATCTGCCGGAACGTCGTGCCGCCGTCGTCAGAGCGGTAAAACTCGACGGCGAGGACGTAGACGCGGTCCTCGTCGGTGGGGTCGGCGACGACGTGGCTGTAGTACATCGGGCGCGGATTGAGCCGGTTGACCCGCCGCCACGAGGCGCCGCCGTCGTCGGTGCGGAAGACGCCGGAGGAGTCGGCGTGCTCGACGATGGCGTAGAGCACCTGCGGGTTGGAGGCCGCCAGCGCCAGCCCGATGCGGCCCTTGTCGCCTTCGGGCAGGCCGTTGGTCAGTTCGGTCCAGGTGGCGCCGCCGTCGGTGGTTTTGTAGACGCCGCTGCCGGGGCCGCCGCCGTTGAAGCCCCAGGCGCGGCGCAGGCGTTGATAGGCCGCCGCGTAGAGCGTGCCCGGCGCCTGCGGATCCATCGCCAAGTCGATCACGCCCGTCAGCGAATCGACGTAGAGCACGCGTTCCCACGAGGCGCCGCCGTCGGTGGTTTTGTAGACGCCGCGCGCCTCGCTGGCCTTCCACAGGTTGCCCGGCGCGGCGACGTAGGCCACGTCGGGGTCCTGCGGATGCACGCGCACGCGGGCGATGTGGCGCGTCTCGTCGAGGCCCCGGTGGGTCCACGTCCGGCCGCCGTCGGTGGAGCGGTAGACGCCGTTGCCCCACGAGGTGCTCTGCCGGTTCTGCTGCTCGCCCGTGCCGGCCCAGACGACGTCCGGGTTCGACGGGGCCAGGGCGACGTCGCCGAAGGTGCTCACGGGCTGATCGTCGAAGAGCGGCTGCCAGGTGGTGCCCTTGTTGACGGATTTCCACAGCCCGCCGGAGGCCGTGGCCACATAGAGCGTGGCCGGGTCGTCCGGCAACGCCTCGACGTCGTGGATGCGCCCGCCGGTGACCGCCGGGCCGATGCTGCGGAAATGCAGCCCGTCGAGCAACGAGGGCGTGAGCGGCTGCGCCGTGGCGACAGGCGCCGTCATCGTCCACAGCAAAAGCAGCCCGAGGAAGGCGGGGCCGGCCTTTCGATACGTCATGGGTCCGGTTCGGTGGGATACGCCCTCGCCCCGCCCGAACGATGCCGGAACGGGGCGAGGTGGCTGGGTTGGAGCGTGTAGAGGGCGCCGGATACCGCAACCTCGGACGCGCACCGCCCGATCAACACGAGACGTTCGGGTTGGTCTGGCACTCGCTGTCGGCGATGGGCAGGCAGGAGGCCCGGTTGTCGATGCCCTCGTAGACGACGCCGCCGCCGCGCAGGAACGGATGGTCCCAGCGGTGCAGGTCGAAGAGGCGGCGGCCTTCGAGCCAGAGCGTCAGGTGGCGCTCCTTGTCGAGCACGTCGAAGACCTCCTCGCGCGTGGTGGCCGTCAGCGGGTCGAGGTCGAAGAAGGCGCGGACCTCGTTGATCTTGGCCATTGCCGCGTCGAGGTTGCCCTGCTCCCAGAGGGCCTCGGCCTCGATCAGCCGCATCTCGGTGCCCTTGACGACCGGGATGTTCGAGCCGAGGGCGTTGTACTTCTCCTGGCGCAGGTGAAACGTGCTGCCGTCGGCCCCGATGTTGGTCGAGCAATCGTCGTCGACGCGGCAGTCGGTGTAGGGAGCGCGCGGATCGGGCGGGTCGAACGAGCCGGCGAGCGCGCCGAAGGCCGACATCTCGTAGCGCTGGTGGGTCTCGTCGTAGATCTCGTTCGACTCGCGGCCCGAGTTGTCCGAGTAGATGGCCTCGTAGGCGAAGTCGGTGGAGAGTTGCTGGGCGTCGGCGACGGCGCTGGCCCAGTCTCCGAGGCCCACGTGGGCCTGCGCGCGCCCGCCGTAGGCCGCCAGCAGCAGGTCGTTCTCGCCGGCCTGCTGCGCCTGCGAGATGGCGTTGGTGAAGTGCCCGACGGCCCGCTCGAAGGCCGCCGCCTTGGGCAAAGGTTCGCTACCTTCGTAAGTGACCTGGCAGAAGGCCTCGCCGAGGGCGCGGTTGGCCAGCCCGGCGAAGAAGTAGGCGCGCGCCGTCAGCGGGTTGCCGTTGAACTGGTCGCCGAGCACGTCCTCCATCCGTACGAGGCCGTTCTCGGCCACGAAGCGCGCCTGGTGCAGGCCTTCCCAGTAAAAGTCGGTGTCATCGGACTCGATGATGCCGAAGCGGGCGCGCGTCGAGAGGAAGTAGCTGCCGCTGGCGGCCATCTCGTCGGAGAGCCGGGCGACGATGAAGCCGAGGTCGTCGTAGACGACCGAGAAGTCGGCGGACATGCCCACGACGAGTGCCCGGATGGCGCGCTCGTTGTTGAGATCCTCGTCGAGGATTTTGCCGGGGTTCTTGACGTCGAACACGTTGCAGGCAGCCAGCGTGCAGGCCAGCAGCAGGACGATGCCCGCGCGGCCCAGGCGTCGCTGAAAAGGGGTCCGGTTGTTCATGATGGTTGTGCTGGTTGAGGCAATGAAGGCCAGGGCGTCCGGCTCAGGCTAGAAGTCCACCTTGAGGCTGAACTGGAAGGTGCGGGCGGGCGGGATGTTGTAGTACTCCTGCCGGTAGAGCGCGCCGCTGCTGCCGTCCTCGAACGTCTCGGGGTTGAGGCCCGGATAGTCCGTGATGGTGAAGAGGTTGCGCGCCTGCAAGCGTAGCGTGGCCCCGCGCACGCTGAAGGGCAGCAAGCGGACGGGCAGGCGGTAGCTGACGGCCATCGAGCGCAGCTTGAAGAAGTCCGCCGCCTGGGTCCACATGCCGTAGGTGACGTATTTGGTGTCGCAGAGGGCGCGGTCGCGGGCGGTCAGGTTGCCGGTGTCGCCGGCGGAGATCTGCTCCTGGATGGCCGTGCAGGTAGGCCAGACCCTGCGGCGCACGTTCTGGTAGGCGGTGCCGGAGGAGAGCACGTGCCCGCCCTGCCCCTCGCCGATGACGTCGAGGGTCAGGCGCCGGAAGAACGTCGCCGACATGTTGAGGCCGTAGGTGTGCGTCGGGTAGGACGGCCCCAGGTACTGCTCTTCCATCACGGGCGTCGCGCCCACCTCGTCCGGGTTGGTGACCACGTCGTGGAAGTAGCTCGGCACGGGGTGGCCTGGCCGGATGTACTGCCGCCAGCCGATGCTGATGCTTTCGAGGCCGCCCAGATCGACGGCCTTGCTGTGATTGGTCGAGACGTAGCCGCCGACCTGCCAGCGGAGTTTTTCCCGATCCAACACCGTCAGCCGCAGCGTCGCCTCGACGCCCTTGTTGGTCAGCTCGCCCACGTTTTCGAGTTGCGTGTCCGGGATGCCCCGCGAGGGCGTCGGCTGCACGGCAATCAGGGCGTCGTAGGTACGCTGGTCGTAGACGGTCAGCTCGGCGAAGACCCGGCCGTCGAGGAGGGTGCCTTCGAAGCCGAACTCGACTTCACGGGTGCGCTCCGGCCCCAGGTCCGGGTTGCCCAGGTTGCTCGGCGTCACGGCCGGCTCGCCGTCGTCGCCCGAGACGGAGTCCCAGGTGCGGATGGACGAGAAGGCGTCGGGGGCCTTGCCAGACTCGCCGTAGGCCACGCGCAGCTTCATCGTGTCCCACCATTGGGGCCAGAAGCGATGCTCCGAGACGAGGTAAGAGGCCGAGAACTTGGGATAGGGCGCCAGGCCGAAGTTGTCGCCGAAGGTGCTGTGGCCGTCGAGGCGGAGGCCGGCGGTGAGGAAGAGGCGGTCCTGCCAGCCGAAGCGCTGCTGGAGGAAGAAGCCGCCGCTGGCCGAGCTGATGCGGTCCTCGAAGGCTTCGGTGATGGCCCCCGAGTTGACGACCTTGTCGCCCGGCCCGGCAAACTTCTCGCCGAAGCCGTTGAGCTGGATGAAGCTCTTGCTGTAGATCTGTGCGCCCCAGGCCGAGCTGGACTTGAGATCTGAGGAGAGGCGCAGGTCGAGCGAGCCGGCGTAATCGAAGGTCATGTTGCGATAGGTGTAGCGGTCGTCCTCGCGGTCGCCTTCGGGCACGTAGAAGAAGCCCCAGGGCCGCTCCTCCGAATAGTCGAACTCGGCGAAGTCGAGGCCGGCGTTGATGCGGTGGAGCATGTTGGCCGAGGGCGTCCAGCTAATGTTAAGGCCGGTGGTGAAGTGGTTGGTGTTGGTGAAGAGGCGCATGTCGAGGACCTTGCTGTCGTCGTTGCCGGGCGTGTAGCCGCGCTCGCCCCGGATGACGTTGAGCAGCAGCCCCTCGGCGTTGTTGCCGTCGGGGATCCAGCGAGTCTTGCGGAAGCTGTAGGCGTTGTTGAAGCGGATCGAGAGGTTGCGAGCCGGCGTAAAGCCGAAGTTGCCGCGGACGGCGTAGTCCGCCGAGTACTGCGGGGCGATGACGCCTTCTTCACGACCCAGGCGGCCCGAGAGGAAGTACGTCAGCGCTTCGGTGCCGCCGCGCACCGAGAGGTTGTAGCTCTGCAGGTGTCCGTTGCGGAACCAGCTTCCGTTGCTGGGGCAGCCCGGCTGGTCGCTGCAATCGTTGAGGCCCAGGCCCGTCTTGTCGCTGTCGGGGCCGACGTGGCCCATGTTGTTGAAGCCCTGCGTGACTTCGAAGGACCAGTTGGGCCGGCCCTGCGCCCCGCGCTTGGTAAAGATCTGGATGACGCCGCCGGCGGCTTCGGTGCCGTAGAGCGTCGTGGCGGCGGCGCCCTTGACGATCTCGATGCGCTCGATGTCGTCGGGGTTGATGTCGTTGAGCGGCGAGGGCGCCTGGTTGAGTTCGGGATCGCCGGCGAAGTTGTCGCTGAGCACGCGCACGCCGTCGATGTAGATCAGCGGCTCGTTGCCCTGCGAGATGGAGTTGTTGCCGCGCAGGCGGATGGTGCTGCCGGCGCCGGCCATGCCCGAGTTGTCCATCACCATAATGCCGGCGGCGCGGCCCTGCAAGAGATCGCCGAAGTCCGCAATGGGCGCCGCTTCGAGTTGCGCGGCGGTGATCTGCTCGATGCTGTTACCGATCTCGCGGCGGCGGGCGTTGCCGCCGGTGCCGGTGACGACCACCTCGTCCATCTCCAGCAGCGACTCTTCCAGGGAGAAGTTCACCGTCGCCGTCTGGCCGTCGACCACGGTGACGGGCTTGCGGGTGGTCTTGTAGCCGAGGAAGCGCACTTCCAGGGTGTGCGGCCCCGCCGGCACGTTGTCGATGCGGTAGGTGCCGTCGAGGCCGGTAGCCGTGCCGAGGTTCAACCCGACGACGATCACGTTGACGGCGGGGACGGAGTCGTCCGTATCGGCGTAGGTCACCGTGCCGGTGATGGTGCCCTGCGCCGCCGCCGAGGCCGTCCAGCACAACAGCAGAAACATGCTGACGATCAGCCTCCCGTATCGGTTTGTCATGACTGCCTCCTGTGGGTAGGGTGAGAGGATGTTCAAGGTGGTAACGAGGGCGGCAGGCCGTCCTCGGAGGGAGCTTACTGGCAGGTGTTGACCATCGGCACGGTGATGATGGGCCGGTCGAGCTTGTAGGGCTGGTCGTCCGAGACGTTGCGCACGTGCAGCATGGGCCAGATCTGCTCGCCGCAGGCCACCACTTCCTCGGCGTAGAGCGGCATCGCCACGTCCAGATTCAGCCCCTCTTCGACGGGCACGATGGCGATGATGCCGGGCACGCGCGGGCGGTTGTCGCCGTTGTCCCGGTGGATGACCAGCCAGCCCGGCTCGCTGGCGTAGACCTCGTCGACGTAGACCGTGTGGTCGGCGATGAACTGATCCTCGACGAGGATGCGGGACTCGCGCACGGCGCCGCCTTCGAAGGCGCTGAAGGCCGTCATCACCGTCCGGCCCTCGACCTCCACAGGGCCGTCGGGGGTGCCGGCGCCCTCGTACTCGAAACGGCCCGGCGTGCCGGTGTCGCGGTGGAGCACGGCCCACAGGCGCACCACGCCTTCGACGACCCAGTGCACCTCGATGCGGACGTTCTTGTTGACGCCCTGCCGCAGCAGGGCCGTGCCGAGCACGCCATCGAGCCGGGGGGCGTGGTGGCCGTCGTCGAGGCGCAGCACGAGCCAGCCCGGTTCGGGCGCCACGACTTCCTTGACGGTCACGGTCCCGTCGATGAGATACTGTTCGGCCGCCTTGACGTCGGGAGAAGTGGGCGCGGCGACCTGGCCGGCGTCGCAAGCGGCGAGCGCCAGCGCGAAGCAGATGATTCCGGTGGGGAGAAAGAACCAGCGTCGCATGATTCCAGAGCGCTTGGGGGGTTCTCGACTGCATCTCGCGGCGACGCAGGGTCGGCGCGCGAGGCGGCAGCAGAACCGTGGGGCTACCTTTTCAACGTATTATCCCGTAACAACAAAGTCAAATTTTTTTTCTCGCCCTTCGCCGCTGTCGCCCGACCCCTCCCCGCTTCTGCGCGCGCCTGGCACTGCTACGGCTCAATTTGAAAAAAACGTGGAGATCCGCCGTGACCCCGCCGCCCTCGGCTCGCCAACACGTCTACAGCCAAGCTCTCACGCCCTCAACACTGGAGCGCCCGCGCCAGGTGCGCCATCAGCACCGTGCCGGCCTCTTCCCCCGTGCGTCCGAAGGCGACGATGCCGTCTTCGTGGCCGCCCATGGCAAAGATGCGGCGGGCGCGCACGTCCGTCTCGCGGTAGAGGCGGCGCACTTCCTGCGACATCTCCGGGGTGCCGTAGGGCACGTCCGGGCGCGTGGTGGGCAGCGCCAGCAGGTGCGCGTGGCGCCAGAGGTCGGGCGCGTGCACGTGCATCACGAAGCGCAGGGCGTCGTCGAGGCCGTAGAGCGTGCCGTGCGTGAGGCTCTCCGACGAGGGCTCGCGCGGGCCTTCGGCGACGACCAGGTTTTCGTCGGGGATGC
>JBFGTT010000096.1:0-8849 GCA_041565995.1 Rhodothermales bacterium | reverse complement strand
GCCCCTCACCGATCACGCCGTCGTTGACGGCGGCGCGCTCTCCAACTTCCCCATCGAACTGCTGGTGTCGGAGCAGCCTTTCATCACGGCGATCATGGGCGAGAAGCAGCACGCGCGCATCCTCGGCCTGCTCATCGACGAGGCGCTTCCGGTGGAGGGCGCGCCGCCCGGCGCGCCGCAGGGGGGCGGGATCGAGTGGGGTAAGCTGCGCGCCGTCCAGCGCCTCGAGGGCCTGATCGATACCATGATGAGCGCGCACGACAAGCAGGTGATGGACGCCTTCGAAGACCTGGTGGTGCGGCTGCCCGCGCAGGGCTACGGGACGACCGAGTTCGACATGAGCGACGCGCGCCGGGACGCCCTGGTGGCGGCGGGCCGGGCGGCCATGCAGCGCTACCTGGCCGCGCTGCCGAAGCAGCCACGCGTGCCCGAACCGGGCAAGATGGAACGCGCCGACCATATCGCCGACCGCATCGCCGGACGCATCCTGGAGGGCCGTTCCCCAGGATCTTGACGCGCGCTTTCCGTATCCTGCCTCGGCATGAAAAAACCGCGCGTACGACGGCGCATCGCACCCCTGTACGAGAAAAACGGTCTTCGTTCTGCCCGCAATGATGGCGTGCGCCCCTCACCGCTTTACGCGGTAGAGGACGTACACACACCCCGTCCGGAGTACCTGGCACGCGAGCAACTCCAGGTTGATCGACCGCTGCATCACGTGGAAGAGCGGAATGCCCGAACCCAGCAGTACCGGGTGGATGTTCAAGCCTACCTCGTCGATGAGGTCGGCCTCGAAGAGCGAACGGGCTAACTCGCCGCCGCCCATCACGCAGATCCCCTTGCCCGGCTGACGCTTCAGTGCCCGGACGAACGCCGCCGCGTCTTCCGAGACGATCTCGACTTGCTCCCCGGCGAGCGCGCTCATCGTGCGCGAGCAGACGTAGTTCTTCACGCCGGGATAGGCCGTCGTGCCGCTTTTGCGAGCCACTTCGTAGGTCTTGCGCCCCATCACGACGGCGTCGATCGTCTTCCAGAAGGCTGCGGTGAGCGCGCTGACCTCGTCGCTCCACGCCAGCCAATCGGTCGTGTGGTCGGCCCGCGCGATGAAGTTGTCGAGGCTGCTGGCAACGCCGAAGGTGACCGTGCGCATGTCGTATGGGGTGAGGTTGAAGGCGCGATCTGGCTGGTACACTGCGGCAGAAGTTTAAATGAAGTTAGCAATGCATAAAACGTAAAAAGTGAAACGTAAGGGTGCTTGTAGAGAGGTGTCAGCGAGGCACCCTTACGTTTCACGTTTCACGATGCTGCTAAACGGGATACGGACTTACGCCCAGCGGTACTACGCTTCGTCGGAGGCTTGCTGACGTTGCCACGTCTCCACCATGAAGTCCAGAAACCCTCGCCAGGCCGTCGCCGCCGCCGGGTTGACCATGCCGGCCTCGGCGTTCTCCTCCAGAATGTTGACCTTCATGTGCAGGCTGCCCAGCAGATCGCGGTTGATGCGGGCGCCCCGGGCCAACAGCACCTCCACCACGTCGACGTGGCCGGCGAAGGTGGCGTTCATCAGGGGCGTCTTGTCGGCCCCGCCCAGGTTTTCCAGGTCGGCGCCGGCTTCGAGCAGGCGCGCCACCACGTCCAGGTGTCCGTGCTCGGCCGCCAGGTTCAGCGCCGTATCGCCGAAATCGCCTCGCGCGTCGACGCCGGCGCCTTCGCGCAGGGCGTCGTCGAGGGCGGCCAGGTTGCCTTCGCGGGCGGCCTGCCATAGCCGCTCGTCGGGTGTGCTCGTCATGGCGGTTCTCGGAGGATGGTTGGCTGTGAGGGCCTCGGAACGTCGCGCGGGCGGCCTCCCCGCTCAGTATGCGTCAGCCGAGGAAGAAAGGCAAGGGCTGGCTGGCCGCCGCGCGCTATCCCTGCACCCTGGGCACCTCCTCCCACCGCGTCGTGTAGCAGGGCGAGCGCCTCACCTGGCGCATCGACCAGGGCCGGCCCGCGCCGCCCATCGCCGCAAAGAACACCGCTCCCCGGCCGTAGCGCCCGTTGATGGCATCCACGGCCTCCATCAGCGCGGCCTGCCCGGCGTGGTCCGCCGCCTCGAACAGGTTCCGCTGCACCCCCGTCGCCGGCTGGATCCCCGTCAGCATCACCCCTGCCTTCCGGTAGCGGTACCCCGCGCGCCAGATCCGGCCCAGTCCCACCTGCGCTGCCCGGATCAGCGTCGGCGTGTAGGCCGTCGGTTCAGGCAGCGTCACGGCGTAGCTGTCGCCGTGGTGCGGCCCCCTGCCGAAAGCCTTCGTCGTGATGAAAACCGTCAGCATGGCGGCGAGGGAGCCTTGCCCGCGCAGCTTCTCCGCCGCCCGCGTCGCGTAGGTCGCCACGGCCTCCTGCAGCGGCGCCAGCGACGCCACCGGCTCGCCGAAACTGCGCGAGCAGGTGATGGCTTTCTTCGGCGAGGCTACCTGCGCCAGGGGCAGGCAGGAGACGCCCCGGAGTTCGTAGACGAGGCGCACCCCGGTCACCGTCAGCGCCTGCCGCACCCACCGCTCGTCGGCGTCGCGGAGCTGCCGTGCCGTTTCGATCCCGTGCTCGCCGAGCAAGCGCGCCCGCGCCGGCCCGATGCCCCAGACGTCCGCCACCGCCACCCGTTCCAACAACGCGTCCACGTCGCGCCGCTGCGTCAGGTCGAAGACGCCCTCCGGATGCCGCCTGGCCAGGCGCCCGGCGATCTTCGCCAGCGTCTTCGTCTGCCCGATGCCCACGCTCGTCGGGATGCCCGTCCACTGCCGCACGCGCGCGCGGACGGCCTGCGCCTGCTCGGCGGCTTCGCGCGTGGTCGCCAGGTGCAGAAACGCCTCGTCGATGGAGTAGACCTCCACCGCCGGCGCCATGTGCCGCAGCACCCCCATCACCCGCCGCGAGAAGTCGCCGTAGAGCGCGTAGTTGGAGGAGAAGACGCGCGCGCCGTGCCGCGCCAGCACACGGCGCCACCGGAAGAAAGGCGCCCCCATGGGCACCCCCAGCGCCTTGACCTCGTCGCTGCGGGCGATGATGCAGCCGTCGTTGTTCGAGAGCACCACCACCGGTACGCCTTCGAGCGACGGGTCGAAGACGCGCTCGCACGAGACGTAGAAGTTGTTGCAATCGATGAGGGCCAGCGGATCCGTTGCCATCGCGCTATGCGCGCTCTTCAGATGAATGCAAGCATCTCAGATCGAGCATCGAGCGCTTCAGCAGAAGACGCGATCCTCCATCCTCACCCCCTACCGGAGGCTGTGCACCACGTGCGTGACGACGCCCCAGACGACGAGCTCCATCTCCGGGGTCATCAGAATCGGCGGGAAGGCGTCGCTGGCCGGCAGCAGCGCCGGGCGGCCCAGGAGGCGTCCGAGGCGCTTGACCGTCAGGGCGCCGTCGAGGTAGGCGATGACCACGTCGCCGGGCCGGGCCTCCAGCGAGCGGTCGACGACGATCAGGTCGCCGTCGTAGATGCGGGCCTCTTCCATGGAGTGCCCGGCCACGCGCATCATGAAGGTCGCCGGCGGGTTGCGCACGAGGAGGTCGTTGAGGTCGAGGGCTTCTTCGAGGAAGTCGTCGGCGGGGGAGGGGAAGCCGGCGGAGACGCGCCAGAGCACGAGTGGCAGCGGCAGCGGCGGGCCGGGCCGGAGCCGGTGGCAGACCGTGGCGCGCGTCGGGGCGGCGTCGCCGGAGGGCGGAGGGCGGCGGTGCAGGTCGAGCATGGCGAGCCGGGGCTGTGGACGGAAGGAGCCATGCGCTATAAGATGCGACACAAAAAGCATGTTTCAAATATGTGCGCCCGAACGAGGTGGACGACTGCGTCATCACGGCTTGCCTCCTTCCGGCGCAGTCGTTATCGTTAGCCTTCGTGCCCGCGTCGCGCAGTGCGACGCGCGGGGGCCACTACCGAACAGCCGGAGGGCTTCATTGATGCGTACGGTCTGGTTCAAACGAAGCAGCATCCTCTGCCTGGCCGGGCTGCTGCTGCTCGCCTGGGGATGCGACCGGCAACGGCCGCCCGGGCAGATCATCCGCCTGGATCCGGCAGTAGCCGCGCACCTGGCCGACTCGCTTCGGCGGCAGGCCGCCGTCTACGTCGCCGACGGCCTCGAAGTCTCCCTCTGGGCTTCCGACACCCTCGCCCCCGACCCCATTGCTCTGGCTTTCGACGAGCAGGGACGCGCCTACATCACGCGGACGAACCGGCAGAAACACTCCGAATTCGACATCCGCAACCACCGCGACTGGATGACGCGCTCGATTGCGCTCCAGAGCGTCGAGGACCGGCGGGCGTTTCTGCACGAGGAGTTCGCCCCCGAACGCAGCGCCGAAAATACGTGGCTCGACGACCTCAACGGCGACAGCCTGCACGACTGGCGCGACCTGACCGTCGAGAAAGAGCAGGTCTACCGCATCGAAGACACTTCCGGCGACGGCGTGGCCGACCTGTCCCAGGTCTTCGTCGAAGACTTCCACGACGAGGTGACCGACGTGGCCGGCGCCGTGCTGCCTTTCGAGGGCGACGTGTTCGTGGGCGTCGGCCCGGACCTGTGGCGCCTGCGCGACACCTCGGGCGACGGCACGGCCGACCGCAAGGCGTCCATCAGCCACGGCTACAACGTGCACATCGGCTTCGGCGGCCACGGCATGTCCGGCCTCATCGTCGGCCCCGACGGCCGCCTCTACTGGTCCGTCGGCGACATCGGTTTCAACGTCGTCGACCAGGAAGGCCGTCGCTGGGCCTATCCCAACCAGGGCGCCATCCTGCGCGCCAACCCCGACGGCAGCGACTTCGAGGTCTTCGCCGCCGGCGTGCGCAACACGCACGAGTTCGTCTTCGACCCCTACGGCAACCTCATCAGCGTTGACAACGACGGCGACCATCCCGGCGAGATGGAGCGGCTCGTGTACCTCGTCGACGGCTCCGACAGCGGCTGGCGCACGAACTGGCAGTACGGCAAATATACCGACGCCGACAACAACGCCTACAACGTCTGGATGGACGAGCAGATGTTTGTGCCTCGGTTCGAGGGCCAGACTGCCCTCATCACCCCGCCGATGGCCAACTACCACAGCGGCCCCGCCGGCATGGCCTACAACCCCGGCACCGCGCTGAACGAAGCCTGGCAAGACCGCTTCTTCGTCGCCGAGTTTACGGGGTCGCCGGCCCGGTCGCACGTCTACGCCTTCCGCCTGCGCCCGCACGGCGCCGGCTTCGAATTCGTCGACGAGCAGCAGGTAAGCACGGGCATCCTGGCCACCGGCCTCGACTTCGGCCCCGACGGCGCACTCTACGCGGCGGACTGGCTCGACGGCTGGGATGCGAAGAACAAAGGGCGCATCTGGAAGCTGGACGTGCCGGGCGCCGCCGCCTCGCCGCTACGCCAGGAAACGAAGACGTTGCTGGGCGAAGATTTCGGCGGCAAGACGGGCGAGGCGCTGTCCCAACTGCTCCGGCATCCCGACATGCGCGTCCGTCAGAAGGCACAGTTCGAACTGGCCGGGCGGGGCGCACGCGGGGCGGAGACCCTGCGGGCGGCGGCACGCCAGACGGAGCACCAACTCGCGCGGGTGCACGGCATCTGGGGCCTCGGCCAACTCATCCGCAAAGGCGCCGCCGGAGGCGATCAGCTCGTGCCGCTCTTGCAGGACGCCGATCCGGAGATTCGCGCGCAGGCGGCCCGGATCCTCGGCGACGTGCGCTACGCAGGCGCCGGCGACGCGCTGATCCCGTTGCTCCAGGATCTCGAAGCCCGGCCTCGCTTTTTCGCGGCGGAAGCGCTCGGGCGGATCGCCTACGGCCCGGCCGTGCAGCCGATCCTCGCCATGCTGGAAGCCAACGACGACGAGGACGTCTACCTGCGGCATGCCGGGACGCTGGCGCTGGCCCGCATCGGCGAGGCCGCGCCCGTCGTCGCCCTGGCCGATCATCCCTCGCGCGCGCTGCGCGTGGCCGCCGTGATCGTGCTCCACCGCCTGCGGGATCCCGGCGTGGCCCGCTTCCTCGACGATCCCGACGAATACATCGTCACGGACGCGGCGCGAGCCATCAACGACGACCGCTCGATTGAGGCCGCCCTGCCCGACCTGGCCCGCGTGCTGGGCGACGGGCGGTTTACCAACGAAGCCTTGCTGCGGCGGGCCATCAACGCCAACCTGCGGCTCGGAACGGCCGCCCACGCCGAAAACGTCGCCGCCTACGCGGCCCGCCCCGACGCCCCGGAAGCCCTGCGCGTCGAAGCCCTGGCCGTACTGGGCGTCTGGCCGAAGCCCTCCGTGCTCGACCGCGTCGACGGCGTCTATCGCGGGCCGCTCGAACGCGACGCCGCCCTGGCGCGGGCTGCCCTCGCCCCGGTCGTCGAGCCGCTGCTGAAAGGCGGCAGCCCGGCCGTCAAGATTGCGGCGGCGGAAGCCGTGGGCCGCTTGCGCTACGAGCCGGCGGCGCCGACGCTGCTGGCCCTGCTGCAGCGCGACGCGTCCGCCGAGGTGCGCAAGGCGGCGCTGGAGGCCCTGCACGCCTCCGGGTACGCAGGCCGCGAGGGCGCCATCCAGACGGCCCTGGCCGACCGCGACCAGGCCGTCCGCATGGCGGCTCTGCGCCTGGCGCCGGCGCTCAGCCTGCCCGATGCGCGCCTGGCGGAGATGCTCGCCTCGGTGCTGGGGCGGCGGTCGGTGGAGGAGCAGCAAAGCGCCCTGGCGGCCCTCGGCGCCGCGAAGAGCCGGCCCGCCAACGCCGTACTCGGCAAAGAGTTGGATCGGTTGATCGCGGGCACCCTCCGCCCCGAATTGCACCTGGACCTGATGGAAGCCGTCGAGGCGGGCCGGGACGACTCCCTGCAAGCCCGCCTCGCTGCCTTTCGCCAGGCCCGGTCTGCCGACGCCCCGGTTGCCGCCTACGGCGAAGTCTTCTACGGCGGCAACCCGACCCTCGGACGCCAGCTCTTCTACCGGCACGAGGCCGCCCAGTGCGCGCGGTGCCACGCCGTCGGCAACGGGGGCGGCGACGTAGGGCCTAACCTCGAACACGTCGCCTCCACGCTCAGCCGCGAGCAACTCGTGGAGGCCCTCGTTGACCCCGGCGCCCGCGTCGCGCCCGGCTTCGGCACGGTGACGCTGACGCTGCAAGACGGGCGGACGCTCAGCGGCATCGTGCGCGACGAAGTCGACGGCACCCTCGTGCTCCAGACCGGCGACGGCGCGACGCGGCGCCTGGCGAGCACCGAGATCACCGAGCGCCGGGATGCGCCCTCCAGCATGCCCCCGATGGGCCTGCTCCTGAGCCGGCGCGAACTCCGCGACGTGGTCGCCTTCCTGGCGACGCTGGAATAGACCGGGCGGCGGCGGGCGGCTACTTCACCGTGAACGGTACGGTGAACTCCGTCCGGTCCCATTGCAGCTTCAGGATTCCGCCCTGCGGCGCTTCGTCTACGCGGATCGTGAAGGTCTCGACGGTCTCCGGCAGCTTCGAGATCGTCATGGCGACCCGCCCCAGGTCGCGGTCCGCGTTGTAGGTGGTGCCGCCCTGCCCGGTCTGCCGGTTGATGATGAGCGTGCCGCCGGACGGCTCCGGGATGGTGTAGAGGGTGTACTCGCCCGCCGGCACCTCAAGCGCGCCCATCACCAGGTCTCGATCCGAGGAAAAGTGGGTGGCCCGGTTGGCGCCGGTGCGCCAGCGTTCGCCCCAGGGCACCAGCGCGCCGAAGATGTCGCGGCCCCGCTTCGAGGGCACCCCGTAATCGACGCGGATGGTGGCGCCGGCTACGACGGCCTGGGCCTCGCCGCGCGCCGAGAGCGGGCCGAAGGCGCGTCCCTGCGCGTCGCGGGCGGCGAACGTCTGCGCCATCGCCGCTACGTCCACCGACGGCACCCGCTCGACGACGAGCTTGCGCGTGGTGGCGCCGGCGTCCAGGCGCAGCAGCCGCCCGGCCTCGTCCACCCGGACGCCCATCGTGCCGCGAAAGGGGTGCGTGACGGTCATCGAGTCGGCGTCGAGGCGGCGCACGACGAAGGCGAGGGCGTTGCGTCCGGCGAAGAGATCCTGCGTCACGCTGTCCTGCGCGCCGTCGTAGGCCCGCGTCAGCATCAGTTCGAAGGGCCAGTGGATCATGTCGAGGAAGGGCAGCATCCGGCCGTCGCCGGCGACGCGGTACGTCTGCGTCTGTCCGTCCTCCGTGGTTTCCAGGCGCAGGCTGTCGCCCTCGACGGTGGCTACGTCTTGCCGCAGCGGCGGCGCGTCGGCGGGCGCCGAGGGGTCGTGCACGGCGGCCTCGAAGCGGCGCAGCGTGCCGTCGGGGTTGAGGTCGAGGACGTAGCGGCGCAGCGTCGTCGTCGGCGTGCGCAGGACCACCGTGGCCTCCATCCGGGGCGGCGTCCGCACGAACTCTTCGACGGCCAGCGTGTCGTCGCCCAGCCGCGTGACGAAGGCGGCGCGGTTCGGATCGGTAGCAGCCTCCGGCGTCTCGCAGGCCAGGTTCAGCGCAAAGAGCAGCGCCAGGCCCAGCGCCAGGCTGAGGCGGTGCGAGGTGGAAGTGTTCGGGCGAGGGCGGGTTGCAGGAGATCGGTGCATCGTCGGGGAGGGAGACGGCGGAGGGAATCGTTCACGGCCCCCAAGATAGCCATTTTTCCCGATAGTTGACCGGACGCTCCGCCGGGCGATGCGACGTTCGGCGCCTTGTACCAATCCGGAGGAGAGGAGGAAGGCCCTTTCGTCCACACGTCCTCTCGTCGAGTCGTCGCCTTGCGGCGACGCAGCCGGCTTCCGACCTACAGGTAGCCCGTCTGCCTGAGGTAATCGATCCACACCTGGTAGCCGACGTCATTCAGGTGGAGGCCATCGT
>JBFGTT010000095.1:0-8865 GCA_041565995.1 Rhodothermales bacterium | reverse complement strand
TAATCGACGCCGCTACCGCGCAGGTTGGGGCCGGTCATGCCCAGTTCGATGGCTTCTTCGGCGGTGATGACGCCGATGCCGTCGTTGCGCCCGATCCAGATGCGGTTGCGGTTGAGCAGCTTCTGCCAGCCGTGGATGACCTCCGGGTAGCGCGCGACGAAGTCGCGGATGAGGGCCAGGGCCTGCGGCGTCAGGTCGGAGGCCAGGCCGCCGATGCGGCTGTGCGAGACGGTGAAGCGGGCGCCGGCCACCTCGTCGAAGATGTTGTAGAGGTCTTCGCGGCCCTGGAACGTCCAGAGGAAGACGCTCACGGCGCCGGCGTCCATCAGGCCCACGCCCAGCCAGAGCATGTGCGAGGAGAGGCGGGCCAGCTCGCACATGATCGTGCGGATCCACTGCGCGCGTTCGGGCACCTCGATGCCGCAGAGTTTTTCGACGGCCAGGCACCAGGCCACGTTGTTGGCGTAGGGCGCCAGGTAGTCCATGCGGTCGGTGTAGGGCATGAACTCCTGGTAGGTTTTGCTCTCGGCCAGCTTTTCGATGCCCCGGTGCAGGTAGCCGATGTCGAGCACGCAGCGTTCGATGGTCTCGCCGTCGAGGCGGACGACGCAGCGCAGCACGCCGTGCGTGGCCGGGTGCTGCGGCCCGATGTTGAGCGTCATCTCGTGTTCGAGCGCGTCGAGTTCGCGCGTGCCGCCGTCGCCGCGATGGCGTTCGTCGAGCCAGGCGTGCTTGCTTTCGAGGCGCTTGTAGATGGCCTCGTTGTGGCGGGGCCAGAACGAGAAGATGTCGTCGCGTCGGCGCGTGGTGAAATCTGAAGCGGTAGGCATTTCTATTTTGGATTGCGGATTGCGGATCGGGTGCGCAGAGACCATTGCGCAAGCCGCAAGCTAGGCTTCCTCGGACTCGGGTTCGTCGTAGCTCTTGGGGGGGGTGCTGCCGTGGGCGGCGGCGAAGGGATCCATCGTCAGGGCGCCTTCGGGCGTCTGCGGCGGCAGCGGCAACGAGCCGGGGATGCCCAGCAGCGGGAATTCCTTGCGCTGCGGGTAGTAGGCGAAGTCTTCGGGCAGGTACATCCGGCGCAGGTCCGGGTGCCCGTCGAAGCGCAGGCCCAGCATGTCGAAGACCTCGCGCTCGTTCCAGTTGGCGGCGCGATAGACGCCGGTGACGGAGGGCACGTGCAGGTCGTCTTCGTCGACGCGCACCTTCAGGCGGATGCGCCGGTGCGCCGTGAGGTGGACCAGGTTGTAGAAGACCTCGAAGCGGTCCTCCTCGGTGAAGCGGTCCACGCCGCCGAGGTCCGAGAAGTACGTGAAGCCCTGCTCGTCTTTGAGGAAGCGGCAGACCTCCACGATCCGGCTTTTCTCGACGTAGACGGTGTGCTCGCCGGCGTAGACGACCACGTCGAGCACGGCCTCGCCGAAGCGCTCTTGCAAGGCCGCGACGACCTCCGGCACGTCCGTGCTAGGCTGGGCGTGCGGGTTGGGCTGGTCCGGCAGCGGCGCCTCGACCGGCGTGAAGTGGAAGCTCAGCGTCTCGTGCGCGCGCTGCTCGGGGGCGTCGTCGGGCATAGTTCATCACAGAGGCGAAACGTCAGGGGGCACTGCCGGAGCGTTGCTGCCGGCGCCGTCGCGTTTTCTCACGTTTTAGGCATCCTGGTTGTAGAGCACGTCGGGCGAGATGCGTTGCTCGCCTTCGGGGGTGAGCACGGCGGGCCGGGCCGCGGCGGCGGGGGCGGGCGCCTGGCCGTGCCGGGCATCCTGCGAGATCGTGTAGTCGTTGCGGATCTTCTCCTGGATGTCCATCAGCGCGTGGATCACCGCCTCGGGGCGCGGCGGGCAGCCGGGGATGTAGACGTCGACGGGCAGGAAGTTGTCGATGCCTTGCACGACGCCGTAGCAGCGATGCATGCCGCCGGTGGAGGCGCAGGCGCCCATGGCGATGCACCACTTGGGGTCGGCCATCTGGTCCCAGACGCGGCGGATGGCGTGGGCCATCTTGTAGCTGCACCACCCGGCGACGATCATCAGGTCGGCCTGGCGGGGCGAGAAGCGCATGGCCTCGCTGCCGAAGCGCGCCACGTCGTACTTCGGCCCGGCGAAGGCCATCATCTCGATGGCGCAGCAGGCCAGGCCCATCGGCATGGGCATCAGCGAGTTCGAGCGCGCCCAGTTGACCACCGCGTCTACGGTCGTCGTCAGGAAGCCTTCTTGCGAGTCCATGATCGGCTATCGGTACAGGGGGCAGGCAGCGGGAAGCCCTCCCGGCGAGGGTAGGGCTTAAATGAGGCAGCCGGGTGTCTGTTTCGATGGAAAAAGAGCCTACAGCTCTCAGCGGTCAGCCGTTAGCCAAAAGATGCCCTCGCTGTAAGCTGATCGCTGTAAGCTCACTCAAACTCCAGGCCGCCCTTCTTGATGTCGTAGACCAGGCCGATGGCGAGGATGACGATGAACAGAACGACGACGACCATCACGCCCAGGCCCACGCCGGCCTCCAGAAAACGCTGGAAGCTGACGGCCCAAGGGTAGAGGAAGACCACTTCCACGTCGAACACGATGAAGATCATGGCCACGAGGTAGAACTTGACCGAGTAGCGCTCGTGGGCCGTCCCGATGGGATCCATGCCGCTCTCGTAGGCCAGCGTCTTGACCACGTTGGGACGTTTGGGGCCGAGGATCTGGTGCAGCTTGAGCAGCGTCAGCGCCAGGCCCGTCGCCAGGGCGATCATGATGAACAGGGGGATGAAGTCGTCGAGCATGGAGCGGTCCAGGCTGGAAACGGGCGCGGCCTCGCCGCCGTCGGAGGGCGGCAGGTCGTCGCACAAAGCAAGCTACCCCACGGGGTGCTCGGAATCTAACGAAGCACGCCGTTCTTCCGGAGAAAGGACGGGTGAAGATCGTTCTAAAAAGAGGCGCATGGACGTATGGACGAGGCGCTCACGTCACCCCTCGTCCATACGTCCATTCCTCCACACGTCCATCCGTATTACTGCACGGTGTAGCTGAGGCGGGCAATGGCCATGCGCCCCAGCTTCGGCGCGCCGATGAACTCGCGGTGCTGCTCGTCGAGCACGTTCGAGACGCCGACGTCGAAGCGCAGGCCGGGGACGCTCCGGGCGAAGTCGTAGCCGGCACCCACGTCGACGAGGAAGTAGCTCTCCAGGTCGCCGATGTAGGGGCCGGAGAGCACCGGGAAGCCCTCGGTGTAGCGGCCCGAGGCGTTGATGGAGAAGCTGCCGGGCACGTCGTAGCTGGCGCCGAACTTGCCCTTGAACGTGGGCGCGTTGAGCGCCAGCGAGAGGCTGGTGTTGGCCTCGTCGAGTTCCTCGTTGTCGAAGAAGTCGTCGCTGACGAAGGAGACGTTGCCGAAGAAGTTGAGGCGGTCGCTAGCGATGATCTGGAAGGACGCGTCGATGCCCCAGTAGTCGATGTTACCGAAGTTGCGGTAAGAGAGCATCAGCTCCGGCACCTGCCCCTGGCCGGCGTTGTTCTCTCTGGGCTGCACGATGGCCACCGGCGTAGCGGCGGTAGGAAACCCTGGCTGCTGCGCCGCAAGTTGCACCATCAGCCCGGCCACCACCTGCGGCGGGATCCCCAGTTGCCCCAGCGCCCCGGCCAGCGGCGCGTTGCCCGCGATTCCCGCAGCGATGGCCGCCCGCAGGTCGTTCTGCAGGCCGGGCACGAGCACGAATGGCGTCTCCATCAAAAGCGGCCCCACGAAGTCCTTCTTCTTCGAATAGTATCCGTCGATGGAGAAGAGCACCCGGTTCTGGAACAACCCTTTGTAGCCCACCTCAACGGTCTGCGTGATGGTCTGCTTGAGCGGCGCGATGTCCACCAGGTCGGTGGGGAATTTGTCCACCGTGCCCTCCGTGGTGTTGAGGATGCCGAGCACGCCGGGGCTGAAGCCGGCCACGGTGGTGCCGCCCTGCGGGCTAAGCAGTTGCACCAGCAGCCCGGCCGTCGCCTGGTCGATGTTGATGCCGTTTTGCCCCAGCAGCGCCACCAGTTGCGGCACCGGGATGGCCGCCAACCCGGCATAGACCTGCGCGTAGATCACGTCGAGCGGAAGCCCTTGCGGCGTCGGCGCGCCACAGGCGGGCGTCGGCGTGGGCAAGCAGCCGAGCAGGCTGGAGGCCACCAGGTCGGTCGGGGCGAAGGCCGCAAAGGCGGGGTTGCGCTCCCAGGCGAAGCCCTGCGCCGAGCCGCGCCCGCGGACGACAAACGGTAGCTGCGCATCCGGCTGCCGGGCCACGATGTCGAGGAAGTTGGAGTTAGTACCGGGCGAGGAGAAAGCCAGGTTGTACGTGGCCCGTACCGAGTGGCCGGGCGTCGGTTTGAACACGACCGCCGCGCGCGGCGAGACGCGGAAGACCTCGTTGACGTTGTTGTAGTCCCCCCGCAGCGCCGCCGTCACGTCCAGCTGAGAGGAGATAGCCGTCGTAGACTGGATGTAGGCGCCGTATTCGTCGGTCTCGTCGCTATTCTCGTTGCGCCCCAGGATGGTGCCCTCGGTATCCGGGCGGGTCAGTTCGAGGTCTACGCCGAAGATGAACTGCTGGCGGCCCTGGGCCAGGCTCAGGTCGTACTGGGCCTGCGCGTTGTAGAGCGTGCCCTTATCGACCACGTTGGCGCCGGAGTCGTAGACGAACGAGTCGCCCGCGTCGTTTTTGTTGAAGTACGCCTGGGCGAAGAAGGGGCCGGACTGAAAGCGGAGTTGCCCGTAGGTGTAGCCGAAGCCGTCGGCCTGTACGGTGCCGATGCCCGAGAGCACGGTGGCCGTCAGCGTCGAATACCCGCCGTTGGCGATGATCGTGGTCCCTTCGCTGATGCGATATTCGAGCGTGCCGTTGACGTTGAGCTTCTCGAAGTCGTTGCGGCGGGGCGTGATCTTGTCGCCTTCGAGTTGCACCCGGTCGATGGGGTCGTTCGGGTTGAGCTCCCAGTCGTCGGCCTGTCCGTAGGCGCCGGTGATCTTGTAGCCGAGCTTGCCGTTGACGACGCCGGCGTGCCGGGCCTGGACGCCGATGAGCGAGCGCTCGCCGCCCTGCACCGAGACCGTCGTGCCGGGATACGTGAAGGGATCCTTCGTGATGAAGTGCACCACGCCCGCATCGACGCCCGCGCCGTAGAGCGCCGAGCCGGGGCCGCGCACCACCTCCACGCGGTCGATGTCGATGTTCAGGTTGGGCATGATCGAGAAGACGTTAACGCCGAGCGAGGGGACGGCGGCCTGCCGGTAGTCGGTCAGCACGTAGGTGGCCCCGGAGAAGGCGTTGTTGAAGCCGCGCAGGACCAACTCGCGCCGGTCGATGCCCGTCTGCGCCATGTCTACGCCCGTCGTGTTGCGTAGCGCCGTCACCGCCGAAGGCCCCACGTCCTGCGAGATCTCGCGGGCGCTGAGCACCGAGATGGACGCCGGCGCGTCGAGCACCTTCTCCTGCTTGCGGGAGGCCGTGATGACGACGGGGTCGAGTTCGAGGCCGGATTGCAGCGCCACGTCGAGGGTGCGATTCTCGCCCGGCGCCAGGGTCAGGGCGATCTCCTGGTCCTTGTACCCGGTGAAGCTGAAGCGGAGCGTGTAGCTGCCCGGCGCGACGCCGTCGATGCGGTAGCGCCCGTCGAAGTCGGCGGCGGTGCCCTGCGAAGTGCCGGCGAACACCACGTTGGCGCCGGGAAGCGGCTGTCCGTCGTCGGCATCCGTCACGACGCCCGAAACCGACGCCGTCTGTGCCCAGGCCGCCGGCGCGAGCAAGCCGAGCAGCAGGAAGAGCAGGCTGATGCGCGTAGCTGTTTTCATAACGTCTCCTTACATCTGGTGGGTTGCTGTCGAGGTGTGGCCGGGAGCAGGCTCCGGCCCCTAGGGAGCGCCCGGCGGCATCGCCCAGAAGCGCCTCCTGAGCCGCAGGCCGGGCTGCAACGTAGCGCCATAATATTAACAAATAGCCACTTTTGTATGCAGGGCGGGCCATAAAATGCGCCATCCGTCCAAAAAAAGCCCTTTCCGGCCCTTTTTCGGCGCTGAACGTCAGCCCAGGCCGGCGCGTTCGAAGAGCAGATCCACGTGGCGCAGGTGGTAGCGGGCGTCGAAGGCCTCGTCGATCTCTTCCTCCGAGAGCCGTTCGGTGATGCCGGCATCCTCCAGCACGATCTCCTGGAAGGAGCGCTGCTCTTGCCAGGCTTGCATGGCGCGCGGCTGCACCAGGTCGTAGGCGGCCTCGCGGCTGAGGCCCGTGTCGATGAGCTTGAGCAGCAGGCGCTGGCTGTGGTAGAGGCCGAAGGTGCGCTCCATGTTGCGCTCCATGGTTTCGGGATAGACCAGCAGGCCCTCGACGATGCCCGCGAAGCGCGTCAGCGCGTAGTGCAGGATGGTCGTGGCGTCGGGCAGGATGACGCGCTCGACCGACGAGTGCGAGATGTCGCGCTCGTGCCAGAGGGCCACGTTTTCGTAGGCCGCCACCATGTACCCCCGCAGCAGGCGCGCGCAGCCCGTGATGTTTTCCGAGCCGACGGGGTTGCGCTTGTGCGGCATCGACGAGGAGCCTTTCTGCCCCCTGCCGAAGGCTTCTTCGACCTCGCCCACCTCGCTGCGTTGCAGGTGGCGCACCTCGACGGCCATCTTCTCGAGCGTCGCCCCGACGAGCGCCAGCACGGCCAGGTAGTGGGCGTGGCGGTCGCGCTGGAGCACCTGCGTCGAGATGGGCGCCGGCGCGAGGCCCAGCTTCTCGCACGTGAGCCGCTCGACGTCGGGCGGGATGTGCGCGAAGGTGCCCACGGCGCCCGAGAGCTTGCCCACGCGCACGCCCTCGGCAGCCTCGACGAAGCGCTCCCGGTTGCGCTGCATCTCGGCGTAGAAGAGCGCCAGCTTCAGCCCCAGCGTCGTCGGCTCGGCGTGGATGCCATGCGTGCGGCCCATCATCAGCGTGTACTTGTCCTCGCGGGCGCGGGCCGCCAGCACTTCGAGCAGGTGGTCGAGGGCCTCCAAGAGCAGCCCGTTGGCCTGCTTGAGCCGGTAGGACCACGCCGTGTCCACCACGTCGGACGACGTCAGGCCGTAGTGGACCCACTTCTTCTCGGCGCCGAGGCTCTCGCTGACGGCGCGCGTGAAGGCCACCACGTCGTGCCGCGTCGTCTTCTCGATCTCGTGGATGCGCGCCACCTCGAACGAGGCGTTGCGGTAGAGCAACGCGACATCCTCCTGCGGGATCACCCCGACCTCGGCCCAGGCGGCGCAGGCAGCCAGTTCGACGTCGAGCCACGCCTGGAACTGGTTCTGCTCGCTCCACAGGTCGGCCATCTCGGGACGGGTGTATCGGTCGATCATAAGGGAAGAGGGTGTGGGATGGGGGAAGCGGGACGGTCGACGCAGAAGCTACGATAGCGCGGCACGGCAGAGCAAAGGAAATCACCTTGAATTAAGCAATGTCCGGCCTCCCCGTCCCACCGTTTTCCTCAAAACGAATCCCGCTTTTCGCGCAGGTATTTGTAGAGCAGCTTGCGGGCGCGGAAGATGTGCGCCTTGACGGTGCCCAGGGGCAGGTCGAGTTCCTGGGCGATCTCTTCGTAAGATTTTTCCTGCTGGTGCCGCATTACGATGACGCGGTGGTACTTCTTGGGCAACGCCTCGATGGCTTCCTGGATGAGGCGCCGGCGCTGGTCGGCCACGACGTGGCGGTCGGGGCGGTAGGTAGTGTCGGGCACTTCGTACTCCAGCTCGCCGTCCTTGGTGTGGATGGGCTTATCGATGGAGAACGTGGGCAGCTTCTTTTTGCGCAGGAAGTCGATGGTGTGGTTGGTGGCGATCTTGTAGAGCCAGGTGGAGAAGGCGTAGTCCGAGGAATACGAATCGAGGGCCGAGAAGGCTTTGATGAAGCTCTCCTGCACCAGGTCTTCGACCTCGCCCTTGGCCCGCACCATCCGGTAGATGTGGTGATAGAGGGCCTTGCCGTACTTGTGCATGAGTTGCTTGAAGGCGTCCTCCCGCCCGGCGAGCGCCTGCTCGACGAGCACACGATCCTGCTCGCTCGATTCGGAGGGTGAGGTGGTGGTGGAAGGATTCGCCATGCTGTGTGCACCGTCGTGCAACGCCGAGAGGCCCGGAGGGCTGCCGCCCGGAAGATAGGAAAAAAAAGGGGGATCGAACCAGTGCCAAGGGCCTGCCCCCTGCCGGATCTCCCATACGCCCGAAGCCCGGCTTGTATCCCTGAAAATTAATTTTGAAGATCCGGCAGCCTCGCGCCTCGCTTCGGCCAGGCACGGCGCACGCTCCGGCGCCTCGCAAGGCCGCCGGCTCCGGATACCCCTGCCGCCGCGCGCCCCGCGCTACGCCGCCCTTCGGACTCAAAATGAGAGACGGGCCGGCTCCGGCCTCTTCTAAAAACCGCGCTCCTGCGCCGTATGGGCACTTTTTCGTCTCAATCCTGAACTGGCACCATTCCTGTTGCAGCCCTTCCTGCCCCCGATGATCTCTTCCGTAAAGCTGAGGTTGGCATGATCTGCAAACGCTGCTACGTCCTCTCTGTGCTCCTGCTGGCTGCCCTGATGCTGGCGGGGTGTGATCCTGCGTCGCTGCCGGTCGTCGGGGAGGACGGCGCGCCTGTTTCGGCGGGCAAGTACGAGGCCGCGCCGAGGACCGGCCAGGCGACACCGTTCGTCGATCAACAGTACATCGTCGTCTTCAAGGACGAGGTGGCTGCTGCCGGGGTGCGCACCCTCGCAGACCAGCTCGCCGCCGCGCAGGGCGGGCAGGTGCTCCGGACCTACCGGCACGCCCTCAGAGGCTTTGCCGCCGCGCTCTCGGACGAGGCCGCGCAGGCGCTCAAGCAGCACCCCGACGTGGCCTTCGTGCAGCCGGACCAGGTGGTAT
>JBFGTT010000094.1:0-8900 GCA_041565995.1 Rhodothermales bacterium | reverse complement strand
GCCAGGCCGACCTTGGCCAGCAGGTGCTGCGCCAGCCGGCGGTTGATGTCGCTTTCTTCGACGATCAGAATGCGGAGTCCGGTAGGCGGACGGCCCGGCAGGTGTGGCATCGTTCCGGTCGATAGGGGGCGAGAGAATCCGGTGGGCGGCGAGGAGGGCCGCGCGCTGCCTGCTCAACGGACAATTTCTATGCCGCCGCGCCCCGTTCGGGCCGATGCGCTCAAAAGGTGGTTTCTGCCTGCCGTAGCGCCGGCAGCAGGCCCGAAGGCGAGGGTTGAATCGTAATGCCGGAGTTGCGAAAGTACCTGCCGTCGTCGTAGAGGGGCAGTCAGGCGTCGGGCATGATGTACCAGAGGATGAGGTAGACCAGCAGGCCGGGGAAAGCCACCGAGAGCACGCTCAGGAGCACGTAGCCCACACGCACGAGCGTCGGGTCCAGGTCGAAGTACTCGGCCAGGCCCCCGCAGACGCCGGCAATCATGCGGTCGGTCGAGGATTTGGTCAGGCGGCGGGTCTCGCTCGATGTATGGCTCATGGGTCTCAGTCGCGGGTGATGGTGATGGTGCGTTCGTCTTTCTTGTGGGAGAGCGATTCGGGCTTATCCATGACCGCCGAGAGCACGAAGTAGGCGATCAGGGCCGCGCCGTTGGTGGCGAAGGTGGCGATGACGAAGGCGATGCGCACGAGCGTCGGATCCAGGTTGAAGTACTCGGCAAGGCCCCCGCAGACGCCCGCAACCTTCTTGTCGCGCGATTTGCGCAGCCGCTTCTTGCCCCGTTCCTTCGTGCCCGCCTCCACGATCACCTTCTGGCCCGACTTGACCTTGATCTCCTTCTGGACCGTCTTCTTCTTGGTCTTTTTCTTGGGCCGCCACGAGAGCACGCCGAAGCCCAGCAGGATGATGAGGATGCCCGCCAGCCAGGGCAACATCTGCGCCAGGGCGGCCAGGTCGAGGCCGCCCAGGAAGCCCAGCTTCTGGAACAGGTAGGCGATGCCCACCACGATCATCGAAAGTCCGGCAATCGTGGGCAGGTTGAAGGCCCCCCTGGGCTTTTCCTCCTGCTCTTCGAAGAGCATCGCTTCCAGTTCCTCTTCCGAGAGCGCGTCGAGGTCGATCTGGTCCTCGAAGTCTTCGTAGGCGGCTTCCTTGGGGGGGCGAGACTGCTGTGTGCGTGTCTTCATGCTCGTGGGGCGGCTTGGCTGGCTGGTGGTACGAACCCCCTGCTACGAGGTTACGCGGCGGCAGGGCCGGAAGATTTCGTCTTCGGTGACGATGACCGTCAGCGGCACGTCGTGCGCGCCGGCGGGGACGGCCTCGACCAGGCAGGCGGCGTAGACGAGGCCGATCAGCGGGACGCGCAGGGTGCGCAGGAACTCGTCGTAGTAGCCGTACCCGTGGCCGATGCGGTGTCCGTTGCGGCCCGCGCCGAGCGCCGGCACGATCACCGCGTCGAGGTCTGCTACAGGAACGCTCGTACCGGCGACGGGTTCATGAATGCCCCATCGATTCGCGCGCAGCGCGCTGCCGCGCTCGTAGCACAGGTGCCGCAGCCGGGGCCGCCCGCCCTCCGTTTCGCCGAAAGCGGCGACGACGGGCAGCACGATCCGCTTGCCGGCCTGCTGCAAGGCGTCGATCAGTGGCCGCGTGTCCACCTCGCGGCGGTGCGTCAGCGGCCAGTAGGTGTGCACCGTGCCGGCCTGCCGCAGTTCGGGCAGCCGCCGGGCTTGCGCCGCGATGGCCACGCTCTGCCGGGCGTACTCGGCCTCGTCCAGCGCGGCGCGATAGGCGCCGAAGCGCGCGCGCAAAGCCGCCTTCTCGGCAGCGATGGATTCAGGCATAACGGGGAATCGGGCTATGAACGAGACAGACGGCGCGGACCGCCTCGACGCCTTCGAAGCCTACCGCGCGCGCATGAACCGGCGCATCCTCCAGGAAAAGAACCACCTCGGTATCAAGCGGTTCTTCAACCTCGACGAAGCTGCCTACCGCGACGGAGCCCTCGACCGCCGCACCAAAGAACTGCTGGGCCTGGTGGCCTCCACCGTCCTGCGCTGCAACGATTGCATCGACTACCATTTGATCAACTGCGTCGCGCTCGGTTTCACCGACGAAGAACTCGACGACGCCCTGCACGTGGCCCTCGTCGTCGGCGGATCCATCGTCATTCCGCACCTGCGGCACGCCGTCGAGACGGTCGATGTGCTGCGCGCGCGTGAAAATTCAAAGGAATAGCCCCCGCGGCCGCGAGCAACGCCGCCGGGCCAAGATCAAAAACCCGCCAGTGGTTGTACTTACGCGCGATCTGCCCTAACTTCACTGGTCTGCCGACCTTCGTGTAACGGGCTTTCGCTGCGGCTTCGTAGCGAAAGCTTTTTGTTATCCCAACGCTGCACCGCCCCCATGTTCGAGAGTCTCTCGGAAAAGCTCGAAGGCGCCCTCAAAAACCTCACCGGGCAGGGCCGCATCAACGAGCTGAACGTTGCCGCGAGCATGCGCGAGATTCGACGCGCGCTGCTCGAAGCGGACGTCAACCTGCAAGTGGCGCGCGACTTCACCGAGCGCGTGCGCGAGCAGGCTACGGGCGAGAAGGTGATGTCGGCGGTCTCGCCGGGGCAGTTGCTCGTCAAGATCGTCTACGACGAACTGGTGGGGCTGCTCGGCGGCGAGAACGAGGCCATCCAACTGGCCAGTGCGCCGCCGACGGTCATCCTGGTGGCGGGGCTGCAAGGCTCGGGCAAGACCACCTTCTGCGCCAAGCTGGCCGCCTACTTCCGCCGGCAGGGCCGCGCACCGCTGCTGGCCGCCGCCGACGTCTACCGCCCCGCCGCCGTCGATCAGCTCAAGAAGCTCGCCGACGAAATCCCGGTGCCCGTCTACGCCCTCGTCGAGGAGGACGGGACGGTGGTGCAGGACGCCGTGCGCGTGGCCCGCGAGGCCGTCGTCGAGGCCCGCCGCAACGCCCGCGACCTGGTCATCATCGACACCGCAGGCCGCCTGCACGTCGACGAGCGCATGATGCAGGAGGTCGAAAACATCAAGGCCGCCGTCGATCCGCAGGAGATTCTCTTCGTCGTCGACAGCATGACCGGGCAGGACGCCGTCAACACCGCGCGCGAGTTCAACCAACGGCTCGACTACGACGGCGTCGTGCTCACCAAGCTCGACGGCGACACGCGCGGCGGCGCCGCCCTCTCGATCCGCTCGGTCGTTCAGAAACCCATCAAGTTCGCCTCCACCGGCGAGAAGCTCGATGCGCTGACGCCCTTCTACCCGGATCGCATGGCGCAGCGCATCCTCGGCATGGGCGACATCGTCTCGTTCGTCGAGAAGGCGCAGGAACAGTTCGACGAGAAACAGGCCGAAAAACTCCGCCGCAAGCTCCGCCGCGAAGACTTCAACCTCGAAGACTTCTACCAGCAGCTTCAGAAGATCAAGTCGATGGGGTCGCTCAAGGACCTGCTCGGCATGATCCCCGGCATCGGCCGCCAGCTTCGGGACTTCGACGTGGACGACGACGCCTTCAAGCACATCGAGGCACTCATCCTCTCGATGACCCTGGAGGAGCGGCGCCGCCCCGAAGTCATCAACGGCAGCCGCCGACGCCGCATCGCGCAAGGCAGCGGCCTCGAAGTCAGCGACGTCAACCAGCTCCTGAAGCAGTTTCGGGACATGAAGAAGATGATGAAGACGATGTCGCGCCTGGTGGGCAGCGGCCGCTCCGTCGACATCTCCTCGCTGCTGGGCGGATTACGATAGCCTACCGACCACCTTAACCAGGATAGCAACGTGGCAGTTAAACTCAGATTACGCCGGATGGGCCGGAGAAAGCTTCCGGTCTGGGCCGTCGTGGCGGCGGACACCCGCGCCCCGCGCGACGGACGCTACATCGAAGACCTGGGCCGCTACTACCCGCTCGAAGAGCCGGCCCGCGTGGATCTTAACGACGAGCGCCTGCTCTACTGGCTCGAAGAAGGCGCGCAGCCGAGCGAGACGGTGCGGAGCCTGCTGAGCCGGCAGGGCATCTTGCTGGCGTTGCACCTCAAGCGCAAAGGCAAGAGCGACGAGGAGATCGAGCAGGCCGTCGAGACACACCGCGCCGCGCAGGCCGACAAGGCGCTCCGGGCCGGCAAGCTGACGCCCGCCGCGCGCCGCAAGCAGGCCCTTGAGGCCGAGGCCAGGGTAGCGGCGAAACTGGAGGAGGAAGAGGCCAAGAAGCGCGCCGAGGCCGAGGCTGCCCGCAAGAAAGCCGAAGAAGAGGCCCGCCGCAAGGCCGCCGAGGAGGCCGCCGCCAAAGCCGCCGCCGCTGCCGAAGCCGCCGCCGCTGCCGAAGCCGCCGCTGCCGAAGCCGCCGCTGCCGAAGCCGCCGCTGCCGAAGCCGCCGCTGCCGAAACCGAAACCGCCGAAGCCGAAGCGCCTGCCGCCGAAGCACCTGCCGCCGAAGCACCTGCCGCCGCTGCCGAAGCCGCCGAGGTCGAAGCCGAAGCACCTGCTGCCGAGGCCGAAACTGCCGAGACTGAAGCCGAAGCGCCTGCTGCCGAGGTCGAAGCCGAAGCGCCTGCTGCCGAGGTCGAAGCCGAAGCACCTGCTGCCGAGGCCGAAACCGCCGAGACTGAAGCCGAAGCGCCTGCTGCCGAGGCCGAAGCCGCCAAGCCGGAGGCTGCCGCCGAGGAAGAAGGGGAAAAGGACGGCGCCTGAGTCGTCGCCGCCTCTTCCGCTTGCGCCAGGTTTGGGATCTCCGATTAGGGATGGGCGAAGCATGGCACGCCAACCTTCAACATCCCACCCCCCCAACCTGCTGCTGATAGGCCGCGTCGGCAAGCCGCACGGCCTCCGGGGCGAGGTCAAGGTGGCACCGGAGACGGACGAGCCGCAGCGCTTTGCCGACCTCGCCACCGTCTTCGTCGGCGCGTCGGTCCAGCAGGCGCGGCCGTGCGCGGTCGAGTCGGTGCGGTTTCAGCAGGGCCGGCGCGGCGTCACCGTCGTGCTCAAGCTCGAAGGCATCGAGACGCCGGAGGAAGCGGCGACGCTCCGCCAACGGCTCGTCTTTGCCCACGAAGCAGACCTGCCGCCGCTCGACGCCGACGAGTTCTTCCTGCACGACCTCGTCGGCGCCAGCGTCGTGACTGAAGGGGGCGAGCCGGTCGGGACGGTAACGGACGTGCTGGAGCTGCCCGCGCAGCGTGTCTACGTCGTGGAGCGGCCTGGCCGGCCGCCGGCCCTGATCCCGGACGTGCCGGCCTTCCTGGCCGACCTCAACGTGGCCGAACGCCGCCTCGTCGTCCGCCCCATCGAGGGCTTGCTTTGAACGTAGGGACGTGTGGAAGCTAAGGACGGGAGGCCGCAGCACGGCGTCCTGCGTCCGGCTCGCCGCACCTCCACACCGGACCATGCGCATTGACATTCTGACGGCCTTGCCGGAGATCGTTCGCGGCCCGCTCGAACACAGCATCCTGCGCCGCGCCGCGCACAAAGGGCTGCTCGACATCCGGGTGCACGACCTGCGCGACTACGCCACCGGCAAACACCGGCAGATCGACGACTATCCCTACGGGGGCGGGGCCGGCATGGTCCTGAAACCCGAACCGATCTTCGCCTGCTTCGAAGCCCTCCAGGAGGAAGCCGACTCCGCCGGAGAGGCCCTCGACGAGGTGCTCTTTCTCACGCCCGACGGCGCGTGCTTCGACCAGCGCCTGGCCAACGAGCTGTCGCTCCGCCGACGCCTGGTGCTGCTGGCCGGCCACTACAAAGGCGTCGATCAGCGCGTGCGCGACGCCCTGGTCACCCGCGAAGTCTCCATCGGCGACTACGTGCTCAGCGGCGGCGAGCTTCCCGCGCTCGTCGTCGTCGACGCCGTAGCCCGCCTGCTGCCCGGCGTGCTGGGCGATGCAACTTCTGCGCTGTCGGATTCGTTTCAGAGCGATTTGCTGGATGCGCCGGTCTATACGCGGCCTGCCGAGTTCCGGGGCCGGGCCGTCCCCGACGTGCTGCTCTCGGGCGACCATCAGCGCATCGAAGCCTGGCGCGAAGCGCAACGCCTGCAAAAAACCCGCGAACGCCGGCCCGACCTGCTGGCCGACGACATCACGACCAACCCACAACGTAGACGATAAAGGAGGTGCGCCATGGCTACCGATTTGATGAAACTGGTCGAGGCGACCCAGTTCCGGGAAGAAGAGCTTCCCGACTTCAAACCGGGCGATACCGTCGCCGTGCACGTGCGCGTGATTGAGGGCGAGAAGGAGCGCATTCAGGTGTTCCAGGGCGTCGTCATCAGCCTCAAAGGCTCCGGCGCCAGCCGGACGTTCATCGTGCGCAAGGTGTCCAACGGCGTCGGCGTGGAGCGCATCTTCCCGCTGCACTCGCCGAAGATTGCCCGCGTCGAGCTGGTGCGCCGGGGCCACGTGCGCCGGGCCAAGCTCTACTACCTGCGCGCCCTGCGCGGCAAGGCCGCCCGCATCAAGGAGCGTATGCGCGAAATGTCGACCTAGCTGCACACGCTGCCGGGTCCGCCGCCCATCCTTTCGCCCCAGAACCGCCGGTGCAGCCCGCTCTCCGGCGGTTTTTCCTTGTGGCGCCCAGTAGGGGCGATCGGCCGGTCGCCCCTACGATGCACAACCCATTCCCAAAAACCAACGCCCGTCCGTATGCGCCTCGCCGTCTGGGATACGCCGCCAGCCGCGTTTCTGGTCTCCGGCCTGGACGCCGGGGCGGTGAAGGCGCCGGTGAGCCTGGAGCGGCACGACGCGCACACGTGCACCCGCCTGCTCGAAAGCGGCCGCGTAGACGTGGCGCTGCTGCCCAGCCTGGTGGTGCTGAGCCACGCCGACGCCTTCGACGTGCTGCCCGGCGCGGCGCTCTCGACGTGGAAGTGTCCCTACGCCCGGCTCGTGCTGCGCCGGGGCCTCGAACGGGTCGAGACGGTCGCCTTCGACCCGATGCACGCGCAGGAGGCGCTGGTGGCGCGCATCATCCTGAAGGAGCACTACGGCTGCGCGCCGGACTTCGCCGCGGTGGAGGCGGCGGCGCTTGAGCAGGGCGACCACGACGCCTTCCTCGTGTCCGGCCCCCAGGCACTGACGCTCCAGACCGAGCACCTGGCCCTGGACCTCGGCGAGGAGTGGTACGAACTGGTCAACTATCCGATGGTCTGGGGCCTGTTCGCCGCGCGCCGGGACGAGGCCACGCCCGCCCTGCTCGAGGCGCTGCTGGAGGTCACACGCGCCGCCGAGCAGCAACGGCCCGTCTGGACGCAGGCCCGCGAGATGACCCCCGAAGCCCACGCCTTCTTCAGCGACGACCTGCGCCTGCGCTTCGACGACCTCGCCACGGCCAGCCTCACCGAGTTGCGCCAGTACCTCTACTTCTACCACGTCACCGAAGAGATCCCCGACCTGCCGCTCTTCCTGCTGCCCGACGACCAGGACGACGACGAGCCGACGCCGCTGCTCTGAAGCCGCACCGCCGGCTGGCCGCCCTGCCTTACTTGACCAGCAGCATCTTGCGCGCCTGCCGGAAGGTGCCGTATTCGAGCGTGTAGAGGTAGGTGCCGCTGGCTACCTGCGCGCCGGCCTGGTTGGTGCCGTCCCACGTCACCTGGTGCGTGCCCGCCGCGTAGAATTCGCCATCGACCAGCGTGCGCACCAGGCGGCCCATCAGGTCGTAGACCTTCACGCTCACGCGCTTGTCGAGGGGCAGCGTAAAGGTGAACGAGGTCGAGGGGTTGAACGGGTTGGGGTAGTTGGGCGAGAGCACGTAGTCCGACGGCACCACCACCCGGTCGTCTTCGATGCTGACGACGAGGCCGTCGCTCGAAAGCACGCGCAGGAAGGTGCGCTTCGTGTTGGGCGTCGCGCTCTGGGTCGTTCGCGTGTAGGTGGAATCCGCCGGGTTGAAGACCTCCTGGAAGACGTACGAGGTGTCGTCGACGCCCTGGAACGAGAGGGCTACCTCGCGGAAGTTGTCGTCGTCCGGATCGCCCAGGTAGGCCAGCTTAGCGGTGAATTCGGGGCCTTGCGTGCCTTCCTCGAAATACTCGGTGACGACCCCCGCCGAATCGCGCACGACGCGGTCGAAGGAGAGCGCGTCGCGCGATTGCGGGAAGGCCACCTCGGTTACCTCGTAGCTGTCGGGATCTTCCGGGTCGAGGCCGGCGAATTCGGCGATGCGCACCCAGACGGGCGCGTCGCCGCGCTGGAAGCTGCCCGACCCATAGGCCGGCCCGGCGCCGATGACTTCAAGGTTGCCGTCGCCGTCGAGGTCGCCGGCGGTGACGCCCAGCGAGGTCAGCGAAGGAATCAGATCCAGGATGAGGTTGTCCGTCGTGATTTGCAACACGTCCTCCCCCGGCTCATAGTTGAGCAGCGAGACGTCGCCGGTCTGGAAGCGCGGGTAGAAGATCTCGTCGTCGCCGTTCTTGTCGATGTCCACCACGACGCCGCCGAAGAGCGAGACGTGGTCGTTCGGGGCGGCTTGCAGGTTCTTGTTGAGAGAAGCCTCGGCGGGGAACTCGTAGGTGTCGGCGCCCAGGGCACGCCCGGTGGTGAAGTTAAAGTTGTTCCAGGAGTGCAGGGACAGTTCCAGGCCCGGCAGCCCGTCGAGGTTGGCGGCGTGGATGGCGTAGGGGCTGCCGCCGCCCCGGTTGACCGGGTCGAAGTCCTCCGAGGAGCGGCTGCTCAGGCGGACTTCCTCCACCCAGGCCTCAAAGCCGCTGCCGATGTCTCCGTTGACCGAGAGGACGTACCAGTTGTCGTAGCGGTTATTGCCGCCGTTGTTGCCGAAGAGCAACTCCTGCAGGCCGTCGCCGTCAACGTCCGCGACCTGCATCTGGTCGGTGCGCCAGCGATCCGGCACGTCGGTAGGGAAGGTGTAGATGCTGGCCGGGGCGCTGCCGTAGTCGTCG
>JBFGTT010000093.1:0-8957 GCA_041565995.1 Rhodothermales bacterium | reverse complement strand
GACCGGTCGGCGCCGAGCAGTTTGTCGAGCCATTCGAGGCGTTTCCTCGCCTCTTTGGGCGGCTCCTGGGCTTCGGGCTTTTCTTCAGGTTCCGGCTGCTGCTGCTTGCGGGCCAGGGCCTCCCGGATGGCGGCCAGGTCGAGCAGATCCTCCTCGGCCTCGTCCTCCACCTGGCCCAGCAGGGCGGAGATCTGGTCCTGGGCGTCGTCGTTCCAGTCCTGGGACGACGCGCCGCCGGGCGAGGCGCTGCGCGCAGCCCCCTGCCCGCCAGGCGCCTTGTCCTGATCCCTGCGGGTTCGCATGTCGCTGGAGAGCCCGTTATAGCCCATCACGTCTATACTCTATTAAGGGTTCGTCGGGATGTCGATGGTCCGGGGGTTTACATGTTCATCATGTCGGTGGCGCTCGGCTGGATCAGCGCGATCTCAGACGAGATGATCGTCAGGAAGCAGATGGCGATGGTGATGAAGATGGCCACGGCGGTCTGGATGCCTTCGACGGCGCCCTTGAGCTTCAGCTCGGTCTCCTTTTCGTAGTAGTCGGCCATTTGCAGGGCGCTCTGACGCACGTTGCCGGTTTCGGCCCCGCTACGAAAGCGCGCCAGCGACATGGGCGTAAAGACGCCGCTGGCCTCCATCGCCTTGACCAGTTCGGCCCCCTGCGCCACCATCATCGGCACGGTGATGGTCTTGATGCGATGCTCCATGTAGGCGTTGCCGGTGGCCTCGGCGGCAATCTTGATGACGCCGATGTTGTCGCCCGCGCCGGAGTAGAGGATGGAGAAGACGCGGCAGAAGATTTCGATGTTGAGTTTGTGGAACAACCCCCCGACGACCGGCACCCGGATGAGGTACTTGTGTATGAGGAAGCGCCCTTGATCCGAGCGGGCGAAGAGGAACATGGCCAGGCCCACGAGCATGCAGCCGAGCATGACCCATCCGTAGTTGGAGTCCATCCAGTCGGCAAAGTCGAGCGTCTTGCGGGTCATCGTGGGCAACTCGACGTTCATGCCTTCGAAGAGGCGGGCCGTCTCGGGGAAGATGTACCAGATGTACCAGACGAAGGCGGCGATGAGCACGATGATGGTGATGGCCGGGGTGATCATCGCGCTGCGGACGCTCTTCTTGAATTCGTTCTTGCGTTCGAGGAAGCGGGCCGTCGATTCGTAGATCTCGGCCATATTGCCCGAGCGCGAGGCGATGCCCAGCATGTAGGCGGTAAACTTGCCCATCATATGCTGGTGCTTGAGGAAGGCCTGCTGGGCGTCCATGCCGCCCTTGAGGTCGGCGTTGAGGTCGCGGATGACCTGCCGCAGGCTCTTCGACGAGACGTCGTTGACGAGCAGGTTGAGCACCTCGTCGAAGGGCAGCTTGTCGTTGAGGAGGTTGGCGGCCAGGCGCACGAACATAATCATGTCGCCGCGCGGCGGCTTGCCCTGCAAGTTGAACAGCTTCTTGTTGACCCCGAGCACTTCGAGGCCCATCTTGCGCAAGGCCGAGCTGAGTTCTTCGGCGGAGAAGGCTTTCTGTTCGCCCTTGACGATCTGCCCGCTGGGGTGTCGGACCTTGTAGACGTACATGCGTCGTTCCTGCAGCCCCTGCTGCCGGAACTTGTGCTTTTCGGCCAGTTGGTCAATCTTTTTGGCGGCGGCGCGGCGGGAGGGTGCGAAGACCGTTCCCTGCACCGGCTGTCCCGCCTGTCCGATACCGCTAAACTTGAACTCTTTGACTGCCATGACGAAGGTCTCTAGCTAAGCCTGGTAGGAGGATGGAGCGTGCACAAAAGCGACCAGACGGCCATGCCGGAGGCGCGCGGCGCTGCACCTCCTGCCAGGCATGGCGGGCTGGTCGATTCCCGCAATGCGAGCCGCGCAGGGGTGGGCATGAAGGTCGAAGGGCATGGCGGCTAAGGCGCCGGGGCCGGCAGCGTGATGCTGCCGTCGTAGGCAATGCGGGTCTCGACGATCTCCTCGCGTACCACGCGCGTGAGCACCCCGATGAAGGGATAGTGGTAACTGACGGCGGTCACGTCCAGCTCGTCGGCCGTGGCGCGGGTAATCTGAATCTGGCCCGGCAGGCGTTCTTCCTGCATCAGCAGGGCGTTCATGCCGTCGGTGTCGAGCTGCAAGTAGCTGCCGCCACCACCCAGAAACGGGGTCTCTTTGAGCCGCCAGGCGACCGCCTCGGAGGCGACCATGACGGTGTGGTTGACGAGCAGATCGACGTGGCGCTGGCGCATCATCGTGTCGAAGAGGTCGATGCCGACGTAGACGGCGATGCTGACGATGACGATGCCGAGCACGAGTATGAGAACCTGTTGCTGGCCCACAGTCTGATCCGGTCTTCCGGGACACGTTTGCTATTGCGCCACTCTCGGCACTCCTGAGAACAACCCCGTGCCCCGGCGTTGCGTGGAACCCTGGATGCCAGGGCTGGTGGTTGAAACGGCTAAGGCGGCACCCCTGCGCAGGGCGAAACCCGGCAAGGATGCCGCCTTAACCTTGGATGCCAAAGGGCAGGCCGGCTCGGGCCGGCCCGCCGTGGTGCACTTAGCTGCCGTACTCGACGACGGTGCCGATGTCGTCGGCGCTGGTGCCGGCGATGCCGATGCAGACGTCGTTGCCGGTGTCGGCGTTGTTGACGTTGACGAAGATCTGCGGGGCGCCGCCCGAAGGAATCGTCGGGGCGGTGGAGCAGGCGTTGGTGGTCGAGAGCGTGAAGTCGCCGTTGACGTTGCTATAGGTACCACCGCTGTTGGGATAGCCGATCTTGTCGAAGGTGGCGTCGGCGAGGGTTTCGCTGGCGAGCATGCCCCCGAACTGCCCCGGCTTGAGCGCCCAGGCCTGCACGTCGGAAGCGACGCGCAAGGCGTCGGTAACGCACGCATCGGCGTTCGACTTGATGCGGTTCTCGCTGAAAGCGTTGATACCCACGACGACGGCCAGGCCGACGATCACGATACCAAGCACGAGAAGAAGGAGTTGTTGCTGACCCATGGTAGAGCCTCCGTTGTTGGTGTGTGGTGGTTTGTGTGTGTAGCGTCCGTGCTACTGAAAGAGCACAAGCTCTATCATCAGGTAGCTTTTTCGCCTCGCATTCCCTCTCCCACAGGAGCCAGTATTGCGTGCGGCCAAGCCATGTTTTTCAAGTGATAGTCACGGTCCGCCTTTGCAAGGACGGGCACCGACCTTGCCTCGGCGCCCCGTTGAATACCGGCGTATCGAAGGCGAGCTTAAGCACCCATAGGTGTAGCGCCTCCGACGCGCCGGCGTCGTCAGGGAGCGTGTGCTTCGACGCTCCTGAGGCCTCCCGTAACATGCACTATGCCACAAAGCGCGGCGTGCGCCTCCGGGAGGAAGCGCCGGGCGCAAATCCGGCGCGATCCGTAAATAAATCGAGTTTTTTCGACCATGAGGGGCTATTTTTGGCCGTCGCTTGATTTTTCCGGCTGCGGCGTGGTGCTTTCGAAAAGGGTGCGAGGATTACGAATCGAAACGGCAGGGAGGTAGTATTAACCCGTCCGCCGCCGCCTGCCGGTACGGCGCGCGGGCGCGGCAGGAACCAACGTTTCGCCCCGGCGATTAGCACGCTGCCCACAGGCCGTTCATCAAACCGCATCCGTATCATGAAAGAACAGGGAAAAGCCAGCACGCGCTTTCAGGAATTCAAGGTCAAAGGCAACCAGCTCGTCGAGAAGGTCCGTGAGATCGTCGAGGAAGGCAACGCGCGCCGGGTGATCATCCGGAAGGAGGACCGGGTTCTGCTCGAGTTTCCGTTGTCGGTGGGGGTGGGCGGTACGGCGGCGGCGCTGCTGCTGGCGCCCACGCTGGCCGCCGTCGGCGCGGTGGCCGCGCTCGTGAGCGACGTACACGTGGTCATCGAAAAGCACGAAGCCGACGAGGCGCACGCCGAAGAATTGCCATCCGCCCCCCCCAACACGCCGGACGCGTAATACGAAGACTGGCTGATTCGTTGTACCTCGGAACGCATGGGAGGATGGGCGTCTGGGGGGACGGAAGATCGAGGACGGAGGATCGAGGATGGCGTGCGTTGCCGGGCTGCGGCGATCCTCCGTCTTCGATCCTCGAAATCATCTTTCCTGCGCCTGCGCCAGCGATAGCTCCGACTGCCCTACCCTCTCCTCCCCCGCCGCTATGCCTGCTTCTTCGGCGTCAGAACGCATCGAGGCGCTTCCGGTGAGCTACGACGACGTAGCCGCCGCCGCCGCCCGGCTCGAAGGGGTCGCTAACCGGACGCCCGTGATGACCTCGCGCACGGTGGATGCCCGCAGCGGCGCCTCGGTCTTTTTTAAGTGCGAGAATTTTCAGCGGGCGGGGGCGTTCAAGTTTCGCGGGGCTTACAACGCGCTCAGCCGGCTGCCGGCGGCGCAGCAGCGGCGCGGCGTGCTCACCTACTCGTCGGGCAACCACGCGCAGGCGGTGGCGCTGGCGGGGCGTCTGCTGGGCATCCCGGCCACCATCATCATGCCCGAAGACGCGCCGGAGGTGAAGCTGGCGGCCACGCTGGGCTACGGCGCCGAGGTCATCCGCTACCGCCGTGCCGAGACCACGCGGGAGGCCCTCGGGCGCCGGCTCTCCGAAGAGCGGGGCCTGCCCTTGATCCCTCCCTACGACCATCCCCACATCGTAGCCGGGCAGGGCACCACCGCCAAGGAGTTGATGGAGGAGACGGCGGGGCTGGACTTGCTGCTGGTCTGTTGCGGCGGCGGGGGGTTGCTCTCGGGGTGCGCCATCGCCGCCCGGGCGCTCGCGCCGGGCTGCCGCGTCGTGGGCGTCGAGCCGGCCCGCGCCGACGACGCCACGCGGTCCTTCCACACCGGGCGGCTGCACACCGTCCACAACCCCGACACCATCGCCGACGGCGCGCGCACCCCGTCGCTGGGCGGCGTCACCTTCCCCCTCGTGCGGCATTACGTGGACGACATGGTCACCGTCTCGGAGGAGGCCATCCTGCGGGCGATGTTTCTGCTCTGGGAACGGATGAAGCTGGTCGTGGAGCCGACGGGCGCCCTGGCGGCGGCGGCGCTGCTCGACGGCGTGGTGGAGGCCCCGGGCCGGCGCGTCGGCGTGGTCATCAGCGGCGGCAACGTGGATCTGCGGCGGGCCGCCGCCCTCTTTGCGCGCCTGCCCTGAAACGGCTACCTTCTATGCTGCCGCCGCCTTATCTTGCGATGTTTGAATTATCCCGTTTTTCGAACGAGCGCGCGATCTGAGGGCCGGGCCGCGCGTTAAGAGGGCCTACCAAAACCTGCTTTCTCCGCGCTTCCTTCCGCCAAAAACCGTCGCGCCATGCGTGCCAGCGCACATTCTGCTGCCCGCACCGAAGAGACCGCTACGCGGCCCGGCGTCCGCCCGCCGGGGCGGCGAGGGGTCTCGCGCGAGACGACCCTGCAGCTGGCGCTGCTCTTCGGCCCGCTGGTGCTGATGGTGGCGCTGATGCGGCTGCTCCAATACTCCTTCCTGCTACGCGCGGGCGTGAGCGCGCCGGGCCAGGTACTGGCGGCGCCGGCGCCGCTGCTGGCGCTGTTGGGCATCCTGGGCGTCTACGTCGCGCTACGGCGGGTGGGGCGGCCCGGCCTGCGGCCCGGCGGGCGCCTGGCGCTCACCAGCCTGGCGGCGGCCCTGCTGCTGACGACGGCCGCCGTGCTGGCCCCGCCCGCCGCCGCCGAATGGCTCTCGCTCCCGGCCTTCGAGGTGATCCGGTGGGACCTGCTGGTGCTGCTGCTCGTGGCGCTGGCCTTTCTTTTCCTGCTCGAAGGCACGCGCGGGTGGTTGCGAAGGCTGAGCCTGGCCGTCCTCTGCGTCCTGGTGATGATGCTGATGCTGGTGCCCGCCATCACCTTCGGGTACTTCTTCTCGACCGGGTTGCCGGCGGACGGCACGCTGATGAAGTATTTCTTTCTCAACTTCCCCGACCTGGTCTCCATCGCGTCGAGCGAGATCCGGGGGGCGAAGGTGCTCTTGCTGCTCTTGCCGCTGCTCTTGCCGCTGCTGCCGACGCTGCTGCTGCGCCTGCCGGCGGTGCGTCGCTGGGCCGCCGCCCCGGCGCCTGCCGCCCTGCCCTGGCACGCGCTCGGCGGGGCGCTCCCCGTGCTGTTGCTGCTGGCGCTGACGCCCCGCGCCGACCTCTCGGAAGCCTACCGCGTCAGCTCCTACGTGGGCCTGGCCGAGGGGATGGCGCGCAACGTCTCGGCGGAAACGGCGGACGAGGCGCTGCTCTGGGACGAGGCGCCGCCGCCGTTCGACACGCAGGCGCTCCGCTTCGTCCCCACCGACAGCACGCGCCGGATGAACGTCGTCCTGATCATCCTGGAATCGACGCGGGCGCGCTCGCTGACGCCCTACACCCCCCGGCTCGACACGACGCCGTTCCTCGACTCGCTGGCCCGGCGCGGGTTGCTCGTCGAGCACATGTACGCCGTCACGCCCTACACCAACAAGGCGCTGACGCCGATGCTGGCGGGCATCTATTCCTACCCTCACCGCCGCGTCGTCGAGGCGCTGCCCGGCGGCGTGCCCGGCCCCGGCCTGCCCGCCCTGCTGAAGCCGCTGGGCTACCGTTCGGCCTTCTTCACCCCTGCCGACATGGCCTTCGAGCGCAAGGACATCATCCTGCGCAACCTGGGCTTCGAGACGGTGCGCGGCCACGGCTCCTTTCCTACCGAGGGCTTCGCGGTGACCAACTACTTCGGCTACGAAGACCGCATCGTCCTGCAGCCCAGCCTCGCCTGGGTCGATGAGCGCCTGGCCGCCGGAGAGCCGTTCTTCCTGAGCTACCTGACGCTCGTAGCCCACCATCCCTACCACGTACCGTCCTCCTTCCCGCAGCGCGACTTCGGCGTCGAGGATCCCTTGCTCAACCACTACCTCAACGCCCTGCGCTACACCGACGCGCTGCTACGCGACCTCTTCGGGGCCTTCGAGGCGCGGGGCCTGCTCTCCTCCACGCTCTTCATCGTCGTCGGCGACCACGGGCAGGCCTTCGGCGAACACATGCAGCGCATGCACAACGACGTACTCTGGGACGAAACGCTCCATGTGCCGGCCCTCCTCTTCAACCCGGTGCTCTTCCCCGAAGGCGGCCGCATCACGGGCAACCGCCAGCACATCGATCTGCTGCCCACCGTGGCCGACGCTCTCAACCTCCGGCCCGAAGGCGGCTTCTTTCCGGGGCGCTCGCTGCTGCGGCCTGCGCCGCCGGGCCGCTCGCTCTACCACAGCGGCTGGGAAAGCGACATGGGCATGGCCCTGCGCCGCGACTCGCTCAAGCTGATGCTGCGCTTCCAGCAGCCGCCCCTGCTGGCCTTCGACACCCGCCGCGACTCGCTCGAACGCCACGACATCGCCGGCGAGTTGCCTCCGGAGCGCCTCCGCGCCGCCGAGCGCGAACTCTTGCGCTGGCGCCGAAGCGTCCAGCAACGTTACGAGGAACACCTGCGCCCCATCGAGCGGTAGGGTTGGCGTAGCGCCCGGCAGCGCGCTCGATCCTTGATCTGCCCCGCTTTTGCCGGCCAATCACCACCGGCAGCCGACGTAAAACGTACAGCGTAAAACGTAAGGGTGCCTCGCTGAACCGTATCAGCGGGGCACCCTTACGTTTTACGTTTCACGCAGCGGCAGCTCCCTGGAATCCCCTATCCTCGACCCTGCCAGTCCCAGCGGCGCAGGTCGTCCAGCAGGGTGTGGGCCGTGAGGTCGTACTGGATGGGCGTGAGCGAGACGAAGCCGTTTTCGACGGCGCGCAGGTCGGTGTGGTCGCCTTCGTCGAGGTTGACGAAGCGGCCCGAGAGCCAGTAGTAGGGTTGGTTGAGCGGGTCGGTGCGTTCGACGAACGACTCTTCCCAGCGCGAGCGCGCCTGGCGCGTCACCTCGATGCCCTTGATCTGCTCGAAGGGCAGGTGGGGGATGTTGACGTTGAAGAGCACGCCGGGCGGGATGCCGGTCTCGAGCACTTTGCGGGCGATGATCTCGGCGTAGCGCGCGGCGGTCTCGTAGTCGCTCGATTGCCAGGCGCAGAGCGAGAAGGCGATGGCGTCGACGCCCAGGATGCAGGCTTCGGTGGCGGCGCTGACGGTGCCGGAGTAGATGACGTTGACGGCGGTGTTCGGCCCCCGGTTGATGCCGCTGACGACCAGGTCCGGGGTGCGCGGCAACAGGTTGTTGATGGCGAGCTTGGCGCAGTCGGCGGGGGTACCGGTGACGGCGTAGGCCGGGATCGTTCCCGAAGGCACCTCGAACTTCCAGGGGCGCGCCCGCACCGGGTCGCGCACGGTGATGGCGTGCCCGACGGCGCTCTGCTCGTTGACCGGCGCCACGACGAACACCTGGCCCAGGCCGTCCATGACCGAGGCCAGGGCCACGATGCCGGGCGCGTCGATCCCGTCGTCGTTGCAGATCAAAATGAGGGGGCGATCCGCCTGCCCGTTGGCTGGGTGAGGCATGGTTTTTTCGGCAAACGTACAACGCAAGCGCGCCGGCAGCAAGGTATCGGCGAGGCGCGCTTACGCTTTACGGCTCATCAGTAGCTCTCCTCGTCGGCGGGGAAGCGTCGGGTGCGCACGTCCTGGACGTAGGCTTGCACGGCGTGCGTGATGGTGTCGGCCAGTTCGGCGTAGTGGCGCACGAAGCGCGGGTTGAAGTCGGTGGTCAGGCCGAGGGCGTCGTGCGTGACGAGCACCTGCCCGTCGCAGTGCACGCCGGCGCCGATGCCGATGGTCGGGATGTTGACCGACTGCGACACCTCGCCGGCCAGCGCCGCCGGGATCTTTTCGAGCACGATGCCGAAGCACCCGGCCTGTTCCAGCAGCACGGCGTCGCGTCGAAGCTGCTCGGCTTCTTGTTCTTCGCGCGCGCGCACTTTGTAGGTGCCGAAGCGGTAGATGCTCTGCGGCGTCAGGCCCAGGTGCCCCATCACCGGGATGCCCGCCCCGATGATGCG
>JBFGTT010000092.1:0-9127 GCA_041565995.1 Rhodothermales bacterium | reverse complement strand
TGGGCGCTGGCGCTGGGCGCGGCGCTGGCCGCCACGCTGCCGCTGGTGCTGCTCTACGCCGTCTTCGGCGCGCAGCGCCTGATGCCCTGGCCCATGGCGGGGATCTTCCTGGCCGTAGGCTTCGCCCTGGCTGCCTTCGGCCCGGCGCGGCAGGGCGGCAGCCTGGGCCTGCTCACCCTGCGCGGCGTGCTCACGTCGATCTTCCTGACGAGCATCCTGCTCTATCCCATGTTCTACAGCGGCCTGGGCGTGCAGCGGAGCGTCCGGATGCAGGATGCCGCCGAGTCGTTCGGCGAGGGGCGCGACCCCCGCGTGCTCTTCGCCATCCGGCACGTGCTCGAAGAGGCCCGGCTGGATCCCACCGTGGGCGCCGCCCTGGCCGATACGGCCCACGCCGAGCGCCGCCGTGCCTACCTCGACTCGCTCTCGATGGTGCTGCTGCGCGGCTCGCTGCTCTCCTCGCTCAGCGCCTACGACGTCAGCCTGCTCTTCCTCGACGCCGAAGGCCGGCCCGCCGGGCGCTACGACGCCTCCGACCAGAACCTCAAACGCGCCGCCCTCGACCAGATCGACCACTCCGACTTCGGCTTCCTGCGGCAGATGTACTACGACCAGGGCTCCTCGGGCGTGATGATCGAGCAGATGACGGGCCGCCTGGCATCGGACCGGCTCCAGTACGCCGGGGTGGCGCCGCTGCCGGAGGACGCCGGGGGTGCTGCCGGCGGATGGATCATGGCGCGGGCTGAACCGCACTCGCTCTTGCAGGAGGGCGACGCCCCGTTCCTGCGCGCGCTGCTGCCGGCGGGCTACAGCAACCTCTACGCCAACCTCTCGATGGCCGAGTTCAACGACGGCGTGCTCGTGCGCAGCTTCGGAGACGACTTCGGTCGCTACCGCCTCGACGCCGCCGTGCGCAAGGACCTGATGACGAGGCCCGAAGGATGGTACGACGAAAAGGTCAAAGAGCGACGCTTTCTGACCTACTACCGGCGTGCCCGCCTCGACCCCGACGCCGGGCCGATCCTGGCGCCGGTAGCGCACAAGGTGATCGCCGTGCGGGTGCCGGCACTCACCACGTTCGACCACCTCTACTACCTGCTCCGGCTGACCGTGGCCGGGCTGTTCGTCGGGGTGCCGTTCTACGGGCTGGGCCTCTACCTGCGGCGGCGGGCCGGGCTGCTGCCGGCCCCGCGCGTGCGCTTCCGCGACAAAGTGCTCAACGCCTTCCTGGTCGTGGGCATCATCGCCGTCACCGCCGTCGGATTCCTGGGCGTCAGCGTCGTCACGGGCGAGAACGAGCGGGCCGTGCAGAGCTGGCTGCGCCAGCACCTCGAACGCGTCGAGGAGACGCTGGCGCTCGACGCGCAGGGCGACGAGATGTCCTACCGCGTCCTCGAACGCACGCCCATCGACTCGCTGGCGGCGCGCGCAGGGCTGGATCTGAACGTATACGAGGCCGGGCGCCTGCTTCGCTACAGCCGCCCGCAACTCGTCCGGGAACGCCTCATCGACGTGCGCCTGCCCGTGCAGGCCTACCAGGCGCTCTACCTCGACGGCTACCAGTTCACCTTCGTCGAAGAACGCCTCGGCACGTTCACCTACACGGCCGGCTACCGTGCCTTGCTCGACGAGCAGGGGCAGCCCGCCTTCGTGGTCTCCGTGCCGACGCTGCCCGAACAGGAGCGCATCGAGGAAGAGCGCGCGCGCACGGTGGCCTACCTCTTCGGCGCGCTGCTGCTGCTGGTGGTGCTGGTGATGGGCACGGCCTCGCTGCTGGCTAACGCCCTCTCGCGCCCCATCGCCCGGCTGCGCGTGGGCCTCGAAGAGGTCGCCCGAGGCCACTTCGAGCGCAAGCTCCCCGTCGATACCCGCGACGAGATCGGCGAGCTGGTGCAGACGTTCAACGTGATGCAGGAGCAACTGTCCGAGAGCCGCCGCAAGCTGGCGCAGCAGGAACGCCAACTGGCCTGGCGCGAGATGGCCCGGCAGGTGGCCCACGAGATCAAAAACCCGCTGACGCCGATGAAACTCTCGGTGCAGCACCTGCGCCGCGCCTTCGAGGACGCCGAGGGTACCGGCGACGGCGAAGCCGCCGAGAGCCGCCGCAACGGACGCTTCGCGCGCCTCTTCGAACGTATCACCGGCACGCTCGTCGAACAGATCGACACGCTGGCCCGCATCGCCAACGAGTTCTCCTCCTTCGCCCGCCTGCCCACGCGCCTGCTCGAACGACTCGACCTCAACGAGGTCGTCCGCGAGGCCGTCTCGCTCATGCAGGCCGAGGCCGGCGCCGAAATCGAACTGGACCTGACCGACGAGCCGCTCGTGCTCGAAGCCGACCGCGAAGAAGTCCGGCGCATCTACATCAACCTCCTCAAAAACGCCCTCCAGGCGCTTCCCACCGACCGGCCGGGCCGCGTGGCCGTCTCGACCCGCCGGCAGCCGGCCCAGGAAGGCCGGCCCGCCTGCGCCTACAGCACCGTCGCCGACAACGGCCTGGGCATCCCGAAGGCCCTGCACGACCGCATCTTCGAACCCAACTTCTCGACCAAGACCAGCGGCGCGGGCCTGGGCCTGGCTATCGCCCGCCGCAGCATCGAGGAACTCGACGGGCAGATCGGCTTCGAGACCGAAGAGGGCCGGGGCACCACCTTCTGGGTGTGCCTGCCGCTGATGGCCTAAGTGCAATCACAGCAATCTTGGGGTTTTGCAGGATGCGCAAAACGTGAGGGAGCCCTTAGCAACCTCGAAGCGAAGCACCCTCACGTTTCACGCAACGCCAAACCCCAACGCCCGGTGTGACTGTGCTTAGCCCGGTCGGGTGGACGTTTCCGTCTTCGAAGGCTTTGTAATCGGCGAAACGCCGGGGTGTCTTCCGCATTTAACCGTCTCGTCTCAGCGAGGGGTGCGCGCCTCCTCACCGGGTCTCTGGCTGCGCCGCGCGTACCTTGAAACCGTCGCAACATGAGAGTGATCGTGGTTGGGGCCGGGGAAGTCGGGTTCGACGTGGCGCGCATCCTGGCCCGCGAGCAGCACGACGTGGTCGTCATCGACGTGGACGCCGAGGCGCTCGAAGCCGTGCGCGACAAGCTCGACGTGCTGGCCCTGCAGGGCAACGGCACCTCCGCCGAAATCCTCGAAGAGGCGGGCATCGAGCAGGCCGACCTGATGATCGCCGTGACGGCCATCGACGAGGTCAACATCATCGCCTGCATGATGGCTGACCGCCTCGGCGTGGCCACCACCGTCGCCCGCGTGCGCTCGGACGAACTCTTGCGCAGCAAGGCGGTGCTTCAGGCCAAAGACTTCGGCATCGACCTGCTCATCCATCCCGAAGAGAGCGCCGCCGCCGAGGTGACGCGCCTGATCCGCCGCGCCAGCGCCACCGACGTGCTCTCCTTCTGCGGCGAACGCATCCAGCTCGTCGGCATGCGCATCGACCCCCACGCGCCGGTCATCGGCAAGACGATGCAAGAGCTGGCCGTCGAACACGCCGACCTGACCTTCCGCATCATGGCCATCGGGCGGGGGATCCGCACGATCCTGCCGCGCGGCAGCGAGAAGATCCGGCGGGGCGACCAGGTGTTCGTGCTGGCGCGGCCCAAGGTGGTGCCGCACGTAGCCCGGTTCATGGGCAAGAGCGACGCCCGCATCCAGCACGTGATGGTGCTCGGCGGCACGCGGGTGGGCGCCCGCATCGCCGCGCAGCTCAGCGAGTCCAAGAACAAGCGCATCAAGCTCGTCGAGCCGGACCGGGAGCGGGCCGAGGCACTGGCCGAAGACCTCAAAGACGTACTCATCATCCACGGCGACGCCACCGACATCGACCTGCTGGCGCTCGAAGGGCTGGGCGAGATGGACGCCTTCGTGGCCGTCACCGACGACGAGGAGTCCAACCTGGTCACCTGCCTGATGGCAAAGCACCTGGGTGTGCAGAAGACGGTGGCGTTGCTCTCGAAGAGCGCCTACATTCCCATCAGCCAGGCCATCGGCCTCGACGCCGCCGTGAGCAAGAAGCTGGCCGTCTCGCGCGAGGTGCTGCGCTTTTTACGGGGCAAACACGTGCTCAGCGTGGCGACCATCCACGGCCTCGACGCCGAGATCCTGGAGGTCGAGGCGGGGCGCCGGGCACGCGTGACGCGGCAGCCGCTCAAAGACCTGGCGCTGCCTGAAGGCATGCTCATCGGCGCCGTGATGCACCAGAACGGCGACGTGGAAGTGGCCACGGGCGAGACCGTGATCGAACCGGGCGACCGCAGCATCGTCTTCGTGCTGCCCGGCTACATCGCCGAAGCCGAACGGTATTTCGATAAGCGATGAGGCGGCTGGTAGCGGCGGGCAGCGTGCAGGTTCGCGGATCGAAAAACTGCCATCCTTTACGCGCATGGTTCTCAACCTCAAAGCCGTCGTAGCCACGCTGGGGGCGCTGCTGTTTTTTATGGGCGTAGCGCTGCTGGCTCCGATGCTCGTGGGGCTGCTCTACGGCGAGGCGTCGTGGTGGAGCTTCGGGGCGACGGCACTGCTTTCGATGGGTCTCGGCGCGGCGGCCTGGCGCCTGGGCGGCGGCACGCAGCACGACCTGCGCGTGCGCGAGGGCTTCGCCATCGTGGCCCTGGCGTGGTTCGTGCTCTCGCTCGTGGGCGGGCTGCCCTTCGTGCTCGGGGGCGTGCTCGGCTCCTACACCGACGCCTTCTTCGAGACGATGAGCGGCTTCACCACCACGGGCGCCACCATCCTGGGCGGGGCCGCCACCCCCGCCATCGAAGACCTCCCCAACGCCTTTCTGTTCTGGCGCAGCCTGGCCCACTGGCTCGGCGGCATGGGCATCATCGTGCTGACGCTCGCCATCATGCCCATCCTGGGCGTCGGCGGCATGCAGTTGTTCAAGGCCGAAGTGCCCGGCCCCTCCGCCGACAAGCTCACCCCCCGCATCCGCGAGACGGCCCGGCGCCTGTGGCTCATCTACGTCGGCATCACCGCCGTCGAGGTGCTGCTGCTGCTGCCGGCGATGAACCTCTTCGACGCCGTCAACCACGCCTTCGCCACGATGGCTACCGGCGGCTTCTCGACCCGCAACGGCTCCGTGGGCGATTTCCGGTCCGCCTACGTCGATTGGGTCATCACCGTCTTCATGTTTCTGGCCGGGATGAACTTCGCGCTGCACTACCGCCTGCTGCGCGGCCAGGCCGTGACGGTTTTTCGCGACACCGAGCTGCGGGTCTACACCGGCATCGTGCTGGCGGCGACGCTGCTCGTCACGCTGGGCACCTGGCGGCCCCTGGCCCAGTTGATCTTGCAGGCCGACGACCTCCAGGGCGCCTTCGAGGGCTACGCCTCGCTGGGCGAGGCCTTGCGCTACGGTGCCTTCCAGACCGTCTCGATCATCACCACGACGGGCTTCGGCACGGCGGATTACGAGATCTGGCCGCCGCTGGCGCTGACGGCCATCTTCCTGCTGTTCTTCGTCGGCGGCATGGCCGGCTCGACGGGCGGCGGCCCCAAGGTGGTGCGCCACGTGCTGGTCTTCAAAAACTCGTTCATCGAGATCAAGCAGCTCATCCATCCCCGCGCGATCATCCCGCTGCGCCTCAACGACCAGGTGGTGCCGCCGGACGTGATGCGCAACGTGCTCTCGTTCATCGTGCTCTACATCGCCCTCATCGCCGCCGGCACGGCCATGATGGCGCTGCTGGGGCTGGATCTGCTCAGCGCCATCGGGGCCACCATCTCGTGCGTGGGCAACATCGGCCCGGCCTTCGGCACGCTGGGGCCTACGGAGAACTACGCGCACGTGCACGCCCTGGGCAAGTGGGTGCTCTCGCTGCTGATGATGGCGGGCCGCCTGGAAGTCTTCACCGTGCTGATCCTCTTCGTGCCGGCCTTCTGGCGGCGTTGAGGCGTCGCTCAGGCCGCCGGCAGGTCGAGCACCAGCACCGGCAGCACGCGCGGCTTGCCATCGAGGCGGTAGACGCGCTCGCCGAGGCAGCGGGCACCCATCTTCAGGTAGAAGCCCTCGGCGTTGGGGTCGGCTTCGATCTCTACGCGCTGTGCGCCGAGGGCGGCGGCCCGCACCAGCAGATGCCGAAAGAGCGCCCGCCCCACGCCCCGGCCTATCGCGGCAGGCGCCACCCAGAAGTGCTCGACGCTGCAGCGCCGCCCGTGGCAGGCGAGGGCGTAGAAGCCTACCGCCTCGCCGCGCTCCGAGGCCGCGAAGACCTCGTTGTCGCGGATGCAGGCGGGCGTGAGGGTGAGGTCCGCTCGCCACGCACGGATCCAGCGTTCCGGGTAGCCCCAGCGGCGCTTGGCGGCGTGCGCGAGGGCCGTCAGCCGGGCGGCGTCTTCGGGGCGGGCGCGCTGCAAGCGCATGGCACGGGGGTGTCGAGGATCGAGGATGACGGCGTCTGGCCGGGCGGGCCGGCAGCGCGAGGCTGCCTGTACGCCGGGAGGTGCGTGTTTTGGCAGGGCTTTGAGTCAAGATTTTGTGAAGGAGGTTAGATTGCAGGGAGCAAATGAGTCTATCTCGATAGACGCGACGAGCCGTTCTCGCAAAAAAATCCGTAATAAAATGTGCAGCGCTTCTGCTTTGAAAATTAAGAATCTGAAAGACCGTTCGATGTATTGATTATGGCGTGTCCGAGTGCCTGCCTGCGCGGGTTGGGCACGGCGATGGACCTGTGCGCCCGCGCGCAGACGTCGAACCAGAAAACAACGGTCGAGATGCTCAACGCACCTGCCCTGCCCAAAGTACCCAGCCAAAGTACGAGGTACCGCAATGAAACGCCTGGTTGTCTTCCTCGCCCTGATGCCGTGCCTGTTAGGCGCGTGCGTGACGACTGAAGTGGTCAGCTTCGAACGCGACGAACTGGTCGCGGTGCAGCACAACACGAAGAATGACTATACCCTGCTGATTTACCGCGATCCGCTGGGCCAGACGCGCCACGTTTTGCGCCGGCACGGCATCTTCGAACTGGTCCTGACCTACCTCTCCAGCGGAGAGATTGCCCTGCGAGAGCGCGGGTGCCCGCAACGCAAAATCGAAGCCCTCGAGGCGCATCGCCTCACCCGGCACATCAACAACCTGCTCCAGGTGAAAGAAAAATCCGAAGAGCAACTGAGCAGCATCTGAGCCATGACGCCGCACGAGCATATGACCCAACGCCTGCGCAAGGTGGCCGGCGGCATCGCCTGGGAGCGCTGCGTCTTCGCCGGCACCGCCACACTCGGCGCCGAGGCCCTGCTCGACGCCGCCGTGGACATCGCCTGGGACCGCCTGATGCCCGACACGCTGGAGCGCCCCAACCTGGAAGTGCGGCGCGAGGGCCGGCTGATCGTCTTCCGCCTCAACGTCTATTCGCTCGAACAAGTCCTCGCGCAGGCCGCCTAGCGCACCGCTCGCCTCGCCTGGCCTCCCGCCGCCCCGCTACCGGTAGTCCCACGAAATATCTTCCGGGCGGGTGCCCTTGATAATGATCCCCTTGGTCCACGAGCCCTGGGTGCAGGTTTCGTTGAGGGCGTTGATGCGCAACTCGCTGTTGGAGGGGAAGAACTTGAAGCAGCCGGCCCCCGGAATGTCCACGTAGGCGATGCGCCCGTGCGTGCCGGTAGGCTTAAGCCCCAACACCTCGACCCTGAAGGCGGAGAAGTCGGCCGGATTGTTGGAAAGCCCGCCGCCCATGAGCGCCGGCCTGGCTTTCCACGCCTGGGCCATCGAGGCCAGGTCTACCATCTTGACGTGCTCGCCGTCGCTTCGGGCTTGCTTGCGCTTGATGTCGAAGTCCTCGATGGCGATCACCACGGCGACGCCTACCAGCACGATTCCCAGCACCAACAAGAGCAATTGCTGTTGTCCCATGGCCTCCTCTCACGTTCTCTCCCTTCCGGTGGGATGCGCTACGGCCCCTGGACCAACAAACGTCGTGCCGGGGCCGGGAGGCAGCGCAGAGGGCGCCGGCGGGCGCAGCGGCGTCGGCGCCGGCGGGCCAAAACGTAACCCCGGACGCACGGAATTACACGGCGGCGCGGCCCGCCTGCGGCACAACATCCTGCCGGATCGACCGTATAAAATCGACGTTTATCCCGGTCGGGGGAGGAGCTATGGAAATCACCGTGCTGAACCGCTTTCGGCGGGCGCTGACGCAGCGACGGGACGACCTGCTGACGTGGCTGGGCCGAGAACCCGATCCCCGGCAAGAGCCGCCGCCGGGAGATCACGACGGCCACGCGGCGCAGCAGGACCAGCCGGTGCTGGCGCACATCGATGAGGCCCTCGCGTGCATCGACGGCGGCGCCTTCGGGCGCTGCACGCTCTGCGAAGGAAGCGTGGAGCCGGAACGCCTGGCGCTCGACTTCACCACCTGCGTCTGCCTCGACCATTACTCGGAGGCGCAGCTCCGCGACCTCGAACGCGACCTCGAACTGGCCGCGCAGGTGCAGCAGCATCTCTTCCCGCGCTGCCTCCCGGCTCTGCCGGGCCTGCAGATCGCTGCGCACGCCCGCCCGGCGCGCATCGTCGGCGGCGACTACTACGACTTCTTCGGGTATCCCAGCGGCGCGCAGGGCATCGTCCTGGCCGACGTGATGGGCACGGGCCTGCCGGCCAGCATGCTGATGGCAAACCTGCAGGCGTCGCTGCGCATCCTCGGACCGGAATATGACCAGATGCACGCGCTGGCGGGCCGCCTCAACGAACTGTTTCGCTACAACCTGAAGGTGATGCGCTTCATCTCGATGTTCCTGCTGACCATCGACGTGGACGCCGGGGTGCTGCGCTACTGCAACGCCGGCCATAATCCCCCGCTCTGGTGGCAGGCGGCCTCGCGGTCCGTGCGCTGGCTGCGGCCCACCGGACCGGCCATCGGGCTGATGCACGCGCCGGCCTTCAAGTCCGAGACGCTGCGCTTCGCCTCCGGAGACCTCCTGCTGCTCTACACCGACGGGCTGGTGGAGGCGCGCAACGGGCAGGGGGCAGCCTTCGGCGAGGAGCGCCTGGCGCACTACGTCGGCCATCACCACGGCGCCACCGCCGAGGCGGTGCTGGCGGGGTTGCTCAAGGCCGTGGCGCGCTTCGCCGGCGGCGACATCCAGGACGACGTGGCGCTGCTGGTCGTCAAGGTGACGTAGGCCGGGC
>JBFGTT010000091.1:0-9144 GCA_041565995.1 Rhodothermales bacterium | reverse complement strand
CTTCGGGCCGGTGGCGGGGGAAGGACACCGTGAAGGTGCTGCCCTTGCCTTTCTGGCTCTCGACGCCGATCTCGCCTTCGAGCAGCCGCACCAGCCGCTGCGTGATCGAAAGGCCCAGGCCGCTGCCCTCGTGCGTGCGGCTCAGGCCAGTCGATTCCTGCCGGAACACGTCGAAGAGGTAGGGCATGAAGTCTGGATCGATGCCCACGCCGGTGTCCTGCACGCGTACGTGCACGCGCTCGTCGTCGGCCTCGACGCTGACGACGACGCCGCCTTCGCTGGTAAATTTGATGGCGTTGCCGATGAGGTTGTGCAGGATGCTGCTGAAGGCGCCTCGGTCGAGCCGTGCGCGGGCGTCGCGGGCGGCCGGGGCGGCCCGGTGGCTGAGCGTCAGGCCCTTCTGCTGCGCCTGCCCCTGGAAGAGTTGCACGACGGCCTGCACCTCGTCGCTCACGTCCAGCGCCACCAGGTCCACCTCCATCTTGTTGGCCTCCAGCTTGGCCAGGTCCAGCACCGAGTTGAGCGTTTCTTTGAGGCGCTCGCCGCTGCTCTCGATGAGGCGGGCGTACTTGCGGTGTTTGCCGGAGACCTGCCGGGCCAGCAGCGAGGCAAAGCCGATGATGCCGGTGAGCGGGGTGCGGATCTCGTGGCTCATGTTGGCCAGGAAGGCGCTCTTGGCCTTGCTGGCGGCCTCCGCCGTCAGCTTGGCCTGGCGCAGCGTCTCCTCGTACTGCTTGCGCCGGGTGATGTCCTGCACGAAGCCGGCGAACTTCTTCTCCCCGCCCAGTTCGAACGAGCTGAGCGCCAGCGAGAGCGGAAACGTGGAGCCGTCTTTGCGCCGCCCGGTCACTTCCTGGCCGTGGCCCAGGCGCCAACGGTCCTCGTCCGGCGTCGGCGCCTGCCCGTTGGTGCGTCCCTCCGGCTCGAGGTTGAAAATGAGCAGGTTGACGGGCAGCCCGGCCACCTGCTCGGCGCGGTAGCCGAAGATGAGTTCGGCGGCTCGGTTGAACGTCTCGATGCGGCCCTGCGCGTCGGTGACGATGATGCCCTCGGCGGAGGTCTCCAGGATGATGCGCTGGCGGCGGGCCTTGTCTTCGAGTTCCTGGATCTGGGCCTGGATCTGCCGGGCCATCGTGTCGAAGGCGCGGGCCAGCACGCCGATCTCGTCCTGGCGGCTGACGGGCAGTTCCATGGGCCGCTCGTCGCCTCCGAAGCGGGAGATGGCCTGCGTTACCTGGCGCAGCGGGCGGGTGAGATAGCGCGAGAAGACGAGGGCCAGGACGATGCCCCAGAGCGCAAACAGGACGGTGATGAGCACGCTGCGGTTGCGCACCCTGGTGACGCCGGCGAGGATGCGGTCGCGCGGGGAGGTAGCGCCGAGCACCAGGTAGTGCGGGTCGGCCTCACTGTTGAAGGCGATGCGTTGGAAGTAAGCCAGGATGGGCGCGTCGGTTTCGAGCGCCGTGTGCTGCAGCGCCGCGCCCGAGGCGCCGAACCAGGAGGCGATGCGCGGAAACTCGCCCTGCATGAGCGGGCGCCGGCCGCTGCCGAAGACCCGCGCGGAGTCCGGATGCACGAGCAGGTCGCCCCGGTTGTTGGCCAGGTAGAGCGACACGTCGGAATCGACGAGGCTCGTGAGCGTGCGCAGCACGTGCCGGAAATCGACGTGGACGACGAGGATGCCGAAGGCGCGTCCGTCGGCGTCGTAGATGGGCGCCGCCGCGCGGAGCATGGGCACGCCGGGTTCGAGGCCCTCGCCGGCCTGGTCGACCAGGTCGATCTCAGAGAGGTAGACGTTTTCGGGCGGGAGGTTGACGGCCTCGGTGAAGTAGCCCTGTTCGCCCTGCTGCCGCAGTTCATCGCCGTTGGCGCGGTGGGGCAGGCCGGCGCGGCGTTCGACGCGCACGAGTTCGCGCCCGCCCTCGGCCAGGCCGATGAGGGCGACCCGGAAACACGACGGGCGGTTTTCGAGGAAGACGGAGAAGATGTCGGTCAGTTGGTCGCTCCATTCGACGTCGCTGTGGTTGGTCAGCGCGTCGAGGCGTCCCTCCTCTTTGCGTCGGCGGTTGATCCAGGGGCCGGCCTGGGCGCGCACGATGCCCTGCACGGGCGGCGTCTCGGCCAGGAACAGCACGTCTTTGCGGATGGCTTCCAGGCGCGTAAAGAAGCGCACCTCGATGGTCTCGGCGGTGTGGGCCAGCCGGTCCGTCGAGGCTTCGATGAGCGATTGCCGGGCGCCCCAGAACACGAGCACGCCCACCGTAGCGGTGGCTACGAGCAACAGCAGGGAAAAAATGATGGCGAGCCTGCTAGCAATACCTCCTTTCATCAGCTCTCCGCGTCGCCGTCGGCCAGGTAGATGACGAATGCACGGCCCCTGATAACTCTATTCGGAGGGTGTGTTCCTGCCGGGCCTCGGCAGGCTCTCTGCGCCGCGCGTAGCGGCGTGCCGTTCCCTCCCGCCGCCTGCTTACCGAGTACCGGCCGGAGGCCCCACTTTGATAAATGCAGAAGGCTCAACCCGTTTCCTCCAGCAGCGCCAGGGCGGTGCTGATGAACTGGTCGAAGGTGAAGGGTTTGAGCAAGAAGGCGTCGGCCCCCAGCGCCAGGCACTGCTCGCGCACGGCCTCGCGGGCGTCGGCGGTGATGATCATGAAGGGTATGTTGCCCGTGCTGGGGTCCTGGCGCATCCGTTCGAAGAGGTCGATGCCGCTCATGCCGGCCATGTAGAGGTCGCTGACGATGAGGTCGGGCCGGTGGTGGCGGCTCAGTTCGAGGCCGGCCTGCCCGTCGCGGGCGCTGATGACCTCCAGCCCCTCGGTCTCGAACATGACCTCGATGCATTCGAGGATGGTGGGGTCGTTTTCGATGACGAGCGCTTTTTTCGGCATGGCGGCGTACTCTCGCTACGTCCTTGCGGCGCTGGCTGCGACGGTATCCCCTGCTCTTCCATTAAACACCTTGCAGCGCATAAGTTCAAGCCCTGCTACGCCAACGACGTGCCGACGCGTCGAAGAGGATGCCTCGTCCACACGTCCCTTCGTCCTCTCGTACCTTCGTCTCACGTGGGCAGCAGCGACTTGCCGAAGGCTTTGACGAGCAGGACGGGGCACGGCGCCTGGCGGGCGACCTTCTCGGCCACGCTGCCCAGAAGCAAGTGCTCCAGGCCCGTCAGCCCGTGCGAGGACATCACGATGAGATCGACGTCGTGCTCTTCGGCGAAGCGGAGGACCTCGGCGGCGGCGTGGCCCTTGACGACGTGCAGGCCCGTCTCGACGTCCGGGCCGTCGGCGTCGGCGAGCAGCCGTTGCAGTGCTTCGAGCGCCTGCTGGTTCACGTCGGGGATCTTGCCGTAGAGTTCGTGCATCACGGCGCCGTACATGGCCGGGAAGGTCGGCTCTTCGATCACGTGGAGCAGGCCGAGCTTGGCCCGGTACGTGGCCGCGATCTCCCGCGCGTAGGCCAGCGACTGCGCGGCGTGCTCCGAGAAGTCGATGGGGGCGAGGATGCGTCGGATCTGTAGCATGGCGTAGGGGGTGGATGGACGGACAAGGTACGAAATGCGGCGGCCCGCCGGTAGGGTCCGCCTCGCGCGTCCTCTTGCGAAATGGACGAGCGAAGATGTTTCGGTGCCGCCGGGGACGTACCTTTGAGCGCAATAGACCCTTCTGGCCCCCAGCCTGATGAAGCAGCGTATCCGAAAACGATTGCACGCCGCGAAGCGCGCCGTGGGCGGCGCTTCCTCCGGCAACCGCCTGACGCTCTACCCCGACGGCGACGAAGCCTTCGCCGTCGCCTTCGAGGCCATCCGCCGGGCACAGCGGCGGGTGTGGCTCGAGACCTACATCCTGGAGCACGACGAGGTAGGCCGGCCCGCCATCGAGGCCCTGGCCGATGCCGCCCGGCGCGGCTGCGACGTGATCCTGCTCTTCGACCGCTTCGGCTCGGCCCGCATCCGCGCCCGCCACACCCGGCCCATCTGGGAAGCCGGCGGCCGCGTGGCGATGTACAACCCGCTGCTGCCCTGGCGCAAGATGGGCCGCCGCATCGCCCCCTTCTTCTACCGCGACCATCGCAAGATCCTCATCGCCGACGACGTAGGCTTCTGCGGCGGGCGCAACGTCAGCGTGGAATACGGCGGCCCCGGCCCCGAACGCTTCTACGACCTGACCCTGCGCCTCGAAGGCCCCTGCGTGCGAGACCTGGCCGGCGTACTGCTCGACGCGCTCTACGCCGCACGGCGCGAGGCCCCGCCACTGCCGCCCGCGCCTGCTCCCCTGCCCGGCGGCGTCTACGTGGACGTGCTCGAACTCAACGCCCTGGCCCAGGAGCACGACCTCGACCACGCCGTCTTCGAGGTGCTCCGGCAGGCCCGCCGCTGGTGCTACGTGACGACGCCCTACTTCGTCCCGCCCACCTGGTTCTTGCAGGCCCTCATCGAGGCCGTCGCGCGCGGCGTGGACGTGCGCGTGCTGACGGCGGGTATCTCGGACCTGCCGCACGCCCGCACCGCCGGGCGGCACGTCTACGGGGGGCTGCTGGCCGCCGGCGGGCGCATCTACGAGATGCAGCACCCCACGCTGCACGCCAAAAACCTCACCATCGACGGCGCGCAGAGCCTCGTCACCTCCTACAACTTCGATCAGTACGGCGCGCGGCACAACCTGGAGGTGGGCGTGGCAAGCCCCGACCCGGCGCTGGCCCGTGTCCTCGAAGAGGAGTTCTTCGCCAACCTGGAGCGCTCCGTGGAGGTGACCTACGAGGCCTGGAAACGCCGCTCGCTCCTGGCGCGCTTCATCCAGTGGCTCCTCTACCAACTCTCCCGGCTCTGAGCAAAAACGTGTGGACGTATGAAGGTGTGGACGTGTGGACGAAAAAAAGAGCCGGTGAGGGCGTAGGGGAGGCTTGAAGATCGAGGATCGAGGATGGATCGCGCTGACGGGTCGGCTGGGATCCGCTATCCTCGAAACCGTACCCTCTCATACGGAATCTGGCTGATTCGTTGTAGAAAGTATGGGGGCTTGGAAGGGGTTTTAATGGCGAATGGTCGATGGTTAATGGGCAATGAGAAAGCCCATTGACCATTGATTTTTGACGTTAGACGCCCCCACACAACGCGTTGCACAACGCTTTATGCAGATTCCTTATCATCCCCCCAGAGGCCCATCCCTGGCATCAACCAGCCGCCGGATTACAGGTAGGGCGAGGCCAGCAGCACTTCGCGCACGGGGCGGCGGGGCGTGGCGCGGGGTTCTTCGCGCGCGTAGCCCACCCGGAGGATCAGTTGCGGATAGGCGGCGCCGACGAGGCCGGCCACGCGAGGCCGCAGCACGGCCACTTCGATGGGCTGGTTGAGGAACGAGGCGTAGAGGCCGAAGTCGCGGGCCAGCAGCAGCAGGTGGTCGAGGGCCTGCCCGGCGTCGAGCCAGGCGGCCGGCTGGTCGGCGTCGGTAGCGAGCACGGCCAGCACCGGCGAGCCGTCGGCCAGTTGCCGGTTGCGGGCGGCCTGCCCCCGCCCCCAGTCGAACGTGCGGACGACGAAAGGGCCGGCGTAGGAGAGCACGTCGCCGAGGCCCTGCGCGTAGCCGGGGATGCCGTCGCGGCTCTTGCTGCGGTTAGGATGGATCCAGGCGGCCAGTTCGCGGCGGAAGTGCTGGTCGGCGCCCTGGAGGCGGTCGCCCTCGGCCACCAGATCGGCCAGCGCGTTGCGGGCCTCGGCGTCGTGAAGCACGTGCAGGCTGGCGCCTTCTGCGCGCACGGCTTCTTCGAGGGCGTGCCGTTCCGGTTCGGGCACCGGGCGCTGCTCGAAGGGCATCCGGTTGGTGCGGCGGTATTTGACGGCCTCGAAGAGTCGCTGATCGGCCAGCGTCGCCTCCTGCTTCGGCCCCAGGCGTACGAAGGCCAGCAGGTCGGGATCGTCGAGGACGGGGAAGGTGCGCACGACGGGTTCGTAGCCGTAGTGCCGGATGGCCGTGCGCAGGTGGAAGAGCGCCGCGCCGCAACTCATGATCAGCTCGCGGTCGTCCGGGTCGGTCACGGGGAGGGCGCGCGTGCGGTCGGCGTAGAGTTCGATCTCCTCGCCGGCGATCTTGAAGCGCCAGGGCTGCGTGTTGTGCCCGGAAGGCGCCAGCACGGCGTAGTTGAGCAGGAATCGGAGTTTTTCGGAGGACGTGCCGGTGCGCGGAAAGTCGTATTCGAGCACGTCCCAGGGGTCGTCTACGCGGACGTCCATCGGCGGCACCTCCGGCCAAAGCGCTTCAGGGGGTGTAGTCGTCCAGCCAGGCCTCCATCAGGGCATGCAACGACACCGGGTCCTCGTCGGGCCGCGCGGCGTGCTCGCCGAGGTTGAGGATGGGCAGGACGATCCGGTCGTTTTCGCGAATCGGTTCGCCGAGGCGTTCGTCGGCGTTCATCAGGCCGGTGATCCGGTGCACCAGGTGCGTCATCCAGTGCTTTTCCTTTTGCTCCCGGAGGGCCTTGACGCGGTCGATTTTGGGCGGTTCTACAGGCATGGCGTCACCTCGTTGGGTTGGCCGGGCAGGACAGGCCGCGGGCAGCGCCGGCGGAAGGGTCCTGTCTCAGATGGAACGATACGAAGCGCGAGGCCGCCCGTCTGCCCGGCTTTCACGGCACCGCCTGTAAGGGGGGATCGGCACGGCGTGTGGGGGAATGGATTACGATCTCAGGCCCGCCCCTTGAGCATCAGGTTCCAGTAGAGGAACGGCAGGCCGTAGAGTTTGAGCAGGTACATGCTGTAGCGCTCCTTCGTCGTGTCGATGGGCAGCGAGGGGGCCGGCTCGTTGCCGTAGGCGAACTCGGCCAGCACCATCTTTCCGTAGCCGGTCAGGAGCGGGCACGACGAGTAGCCGTCGTAGGCGGCCGCCTCGCTGCCGAGGCGTTTGCCGCTCATGACGGCCAGCAGGTTGCGCACGAGCACGGGCGCCTGCTTGCGCACGGCGGCGCCGGTCTTGGCCGTCGGCAGGCCCGCCACGTCGCCGGCGCCGAAGACGTTGGGATAGTCGAGGTGCTGCAAGGTGTGTTTGTCCACCTTCAGCCAGCCCTTGAGGTCGCCCTCCTGGTAAGCCAGCTTGCTGCGCTTGATGAAGTCGGGCGCGCTCATCGGCGGGGAGACGTGGAGGAAGTCGTAAGGCAGCAACACGGTCTTGCCCTCCTCGCCGAGCACGCGGAAGACGGCCTCTTTGGTCTCCGGGCGGATCTCGATCAGGTCGTGCTTGAAGCGCGGGTGGATGTCCTTGCGTTCGACGACCCGCTGGAGGGTTTCGCGGAAGCCCTTCACGCCGAAGATGACGCTGCCGGCGGTGGCGAAGGTGAGGCGGGCGCGCTTGCGCACGCCGGTCTTGCGCCAGGCGTCGTCGGCCAGGTACATGATCTTCTGCGGAGCGCCGCCGCACTTGATGGGCGTAGAGGGTGAGGTAAAGACGGCCTCGCCGCCCTCGAAGTCCTGGATCATCTGCCAGGTCCGCTCGGCCTGCCGGTAGTCGTAGATGCTGCAGACGCCGTCTGTGCCGAGGGCGTCGGGCAGCCCCTTGACGGCGCCCCAGTCGATCTGGATGCCGGGGGCCACCACCAGGTAGTCGTAGCCGACGCGCTTGCCGCCTTCCAGCGTGACGATCCGCGCGTCCGGGTCGATGGCGGCCACGCGGTCCTTGATCCAGGTGGCCTGCCGGGGCATGACGCTGGCCTCGGAGCGCATCGAGCGTTCTTTGGGGAAGACGCCGGCGCCCACGAGCGTCCACATCGGCTGGTAATAATGCGCCTCGGACGGCTCGACGACGGCCACGTCGGGGTGCTTGAGCGCCTTGCCCAGCCGCGCCGCCACGGTGATGCCCGCCGTCCCGCCGCCGACGACGACGATCTGGTGGTGCACGTCGATGGATGGGGCGGCGGCGGGGCCTTGCCGGCGGGCGGTGGCGGCCTCCGGAGCCGCAGGCGTTGCTTGCGTATTCATGGCTTCAGGTAGTTGGCTTTCTCGATGGCACGCCCAAGATAGACGCGCCGGGGTTGCCCGGCTGCCCGCGTTCGCCTGAAGGCCGTGCCGGGTAAACGCGGGCCGGGCCGGCAGGGAAATCCCTACAGCTTTTGCTCGGGCGCAGATACCGCTCCACGCCTCCTGCGCGCGTGGCCCGGCGGCGGCCGGTCAGTTGCGCCGCCAGCCGCGCCAGACGGGCAATCCCTGCGCGTCGCGGAGCACCAGCGTAGCCGCGCCCTTCTTCACCTCGCGGGCCAGCAGGGCCGGCACCTCGCCGATCATGATGCGCGAGCCGGTCACTTCGACGGCGTCGCCCACCCCGATCTGGTCGTCCTGCCGGTCGAGGAACCACGAGGGTCCCAGGTGCACCTCAATGGTCTCGGCGCCCGTCTTCAGCATCAGGTGGATGCCGACGTGGTCTGCCATTTTCATGCTGTCCACGTGGGCGACGACGCCGCTGAGCGTCTCGACCGTCGCCGCGTCGTACGAGGGATGGTGCATGCCGTGCCCCTGGCCGTGCTGCGCCAGTGCCTCGGCGCCCGCCAGCAACCCGGCCAGCAGCAGCACGGCTGCTATCAGGATGATCTTTTTCATGACAATCGGTTGGTGTGGGGTGAAGGATGATGCCGTCAGTCGTCGTCGTGGGGGGCCTGCACCTCGCCGGGCAGGGTCTGCACCGTCGCGCCGGGGCGGATCTCCGGATGGTTGATGCGCCCGCCCAGGTTGGCCGTCCAGGCCATCGCGCCGCCGGCTACCAGGGCCAGCACGAGCACCGCGCTGCCGAGCCAGCCGGGCACGCCCCGCCGAAAGAACAGCAGCCCGACGAGCGCCGCGAGGCCCAGCACGCCCGCCAGCACCAGCGCCACCAACGCCGACTCTTCGTGCGGCTCGATGAGTGCCTCGGTGATCCCGGCCATCTCCTCGACGAGTTCCTCGGCCGATTCTCCGGTCAGGTAGACGACGCCCGCAGCCAGACCCGTGACGACGAAAACGCCCAGGGCCGCCTTCAGCACGTCCTGTTGCCTGCGTAGCAGTGCGTAGGCCAGCAGCGCCAGGCCGAAGAACGTCCCGAGCACGGGCACGTGGTTCAAGAGCAGGTGAATGTGTGCTGCGTCCATAACGTCCCTCCCGCAGTCTTTGCTACGCCGGCAGCG
>JBFGTT010000090.1:0-9231 GCA_041565995.1 Rhodothermales bacterium | reverse complement strand
GGGTCGCCGTCGGGGTCGCTGTCGTTGGCGAGCACGTCGATCTCGACGGGCGTGTTCTCGGTCGTGGCGGCCTCGTCGTCGAGGGCGATGGGGGCGCTGTTGACGGGCGTGACGGTGACGGTGACGGTGCCCTGATCGACGCCGCCGCGCCCGTCGCTGACGGTGTAGGTGAACGTGTCGGTGCCGCTGAATCCGGCGTCGGGCGTGTAGCGGACGGCCTGCCCGCCGCCCGTGATCTCGGCGCTGCCGTTGGGCGGATCGCTGACGGCGGTGACGGTGAGCGGGTCGCCGTCGACGTCGGTATCGTTGGCCAGTACGTTGATCTCGACGGGGATGCCTGCCGGCGTGGTGGCCTGGTCGTCGCCGGCTGCCGGCCCGTGGTTCGGGGGCGAGCCGCCCTGCACGTTGATGCGCCAGCCCATGCGGGCGTGGTTGCCGCACTGGTAGTAGATCAGGTTGGGGGTGTTGTCGTTCGGCATGAAGGTAAGCTGGGCGTTGCCCGTGGCGAAGTTGCCGGTGACGCCGTCGGTGACGGGCTGCGCGCCCTGCCCCACCTGGCTCAGGGTCAGGTAAAAAGGATGGATCGTCGGGACGTTTTGCATCTGGAAGATGTACGTCTCGCCGCGCATCACGGTCAGTTCCTGGCCCTGCACGCCGTCGATGACGAAGCCGTTGGAGTTACCGCGTCCGAAGTTAGGATGGGAGGGATCCTTGGGCGCGACGGTGACGGTGAAGGTGGTCTGGGCCAGCACGGGCGGCGCTGCCGCCGGGCACAGCGCCAGCAGGCACACCAGGGGCATCAGCCCGGTGGAGAAGGCCCGCCGCGCCGGGCGCGCCTCCGACTGCCTCTGCGTTTCCATGACGACCTCCCGAAGGCTGCAGGTTGAGGGGCTTGCGATAGCCATACCATACGAAGGCGACGGCACAAGGGGTAGGAAAAAATCCGTCCGGCGCGCCTCCCGGCGGCCCGTGGAACTGAACCGCCCCGCCGGGCTTCACAGAGAGCCTGACGAAAGAGCGCCCGGCGTAGGGACATCCCGCCGCATCACCCGGCCTGGAACAACGTGGCGCGTGCGAAATCCTGCTGCCGGATAGACCCCGATCCTTCATGCGCATCATCGCCGGACGCCTGCGCCGCCGAAGCCTCAGCGCCCCGAAAGGCCACCTGACGCGCCCCACCAGCGACCGCACCCGCGAATCGATCTTCAACCTGCTCGAGAGCCGCCTCGCCCTCGACGACGCCGACGTGCTGGACCTCTTCGCCGGCACGGGCGCGCTCGGCCTGGAAGCCCTCAGCCGGGGCGCCGTCGCCGTCACGTTCGTCGAGCAGGCCAGCCAGGTGCTCAAGTACGCCCGCCGCAACGCCGACGACCTCGGCGTGGCCGACGCCTGCGGGTTCCTCCGCGCCGACGCCGTCGGCTACCTCGAACGCTACAGCGGCCCGCCCTACGACCTCATCCTGGCCGACCCGCCCTACGACCTCGACGCGCTGGCCCGCCTGCCGGACCTGGCCCTTCCGCACCTGAAACCCCACGGCCTGTTCGTCCTCGAACACGACACCCGGCTCTCCTTCGACGACCATCCCTGCCTCGACACGAGCCGCCCCTACGGACGAACCATCGTCAGCGTCTTCCGCGCCCCCCCGGGCGAGGCCGCCGATTAAGCGATTCCCGGATCGATAAAGCCTCCCTCCCCCAATCCGCACTCCGCAATCTGCAATCGTCATGCCTCCTTCCATCGACCGGCGCCTCGCGCTCTACCCCGGCACCTTCGACCCGATCACCTTCGGCCACCTCGACATTCTGGAGCGGGCGCTACGCCTCTTCGACCGCGTGGAGGTGACCATCGCCGTCAACGCCGACAAGTCGGCGCTGCTCTCGACCGAAGAGCGGTGCGACCTGGTGCGGCGGTGCACCACGCACCTGGCCGGCATCAGCGTGGCCTCGTTCGAGGGGCTGGTGGTCGATTACGCCCGGCGGCGCGGCGCGGCGGCGCTCGTGCGCGGCCTCCGGCAGGTGAGCGACTTCGACTACGAGTTCCGCATGGCCTTCGCCAACCGCAAGCTGTACCCGGAGCTGGAGACGGTTTTCTTGATGACGAGCGAGGCGCACGCCCTGATCAGCTCGACCATCGTGCGCGACGTGCACCGCTGGGGCGGCGACCTCTCGGCGTTCGTGCCGCCGCCGGTGGTGGAGGCGCTGCGGAAAAAATAGCGGAACGTTCAAAGTTCGAGGGACGCCGTTTGGTTATTATTTGTGCGGACGTGTGGGGGTGTGCCAAGATCCTGCCGCCTCGCTTTGCCGCGCCCATCCCTCCACCCTCCCCCACCGTTTTCACGCTCGTTGACCCAACCCGAAACCGCTCTGATGGCTGTACTTGCCCTGGATTTCAACCCGCGCGTGGCCGCCATGCAGCCTTCGGCCACGCTGGCGATGACGGCGCGCGCCAGGCAACTGCGCCGCGAAGGCCGCCCGGTGATCGGGCTGAGCGCCGGCGAGCCGGACTTCGATACGCCCGCGCCCATCGCCGAGGCCGGCATCCGCGCCATCCGCGAGGGCTTCACGCATTACACCGAGAACATGGGCCTGCCGGAGCTGCGCGAGAAGATCTGCCGCAAGCTCCTGCGGGATAACGGGCTGGACTACACGATAGACCAGATCCTCTGCTCCAACGGCGCCAAGCAGTCGGTGGCCCTGGCCGTCGCCGCGCTCTGCCGCGAGGGCGACGAGGTGCTGATCCCCGCGCCTTACTGGGTCAGCTACCCGGAGATGGCGCGTTTTGCCGGGGCCGAGCCGGTGGTGGTGCCCACGACGGTCGATACCGAGTATCGCCTCAGCGCCGAGGCGCTGGAGGCCGCCCTCACCGAGCGGACGCGCCTGCTGATCCACTGCTCGCCCTCGAACCCGACCGGCAGCGTCTATCCGCGCGCCGAGTTGGAGGCGCTGGCCGCCGTGCTGCGCCGCCACGAGCACGTCTTCGTGCTCTCCGACGAGATCTACGAGCACGTCCTCTTCGACGCCGAGCACGTCTCGTTTGCCGCGCTGGCGGGCATGAAGGAGCGCACGATCACGGTCAACGGCTTCTCGAAGGCCTACGCCATGACCGGCTGGCGCCTGGGCTACCTGGCCGCCGAGACGCCGATCGCGAAGGCGGCGGCGAAGATCCAGAGCCAGTTCACCTCGGCGCCGTCTACGATCTCGCAGAAAGCCGGCATCGCCGCGCTGGAGATGGACCTGGCGCCGGTGCGCGCGATGGTGGCCGCCTTCCGCGAGCGCCGCGACTACGTGCTGGAGCGCCTCGCCCGGATCGACGGCGTCCGCTGCCCGAAGCCGGAGGGGGCGTTCTACCTGTTCCCGGACGTCTCGGCCTTCTTCGGCACGACGGCGCCGAGCGGACGGCGCATCGAGGGCAGCCAGGACCTGTGCTTCTACCTGTTGGAGGAGCACGACGTGGCGCTGGTGCCCGGCGACGCCTTCGGCGGGCCGGACGGGCTGCGCCTCTCCTACGCCGCCTCGATGCACGACCTCGAAACCGCCCTCGACCGCATCGAAGCCGGCCTGGGGTTGCTGCGACGGGTGTGACGTGGGGACGAGGCTACGAGAAGACGTGTGGACGAAAGATTCTTCGTCGGCGCGTCGATCACAAATCGTCCATACGTCCCTACGAACTTATCCAGGCAGGGTGCGTAGAGGCTCCCTCGTGGTTCAAGGCCGTCTGACCTGACCTGTCGTTTCGTGGAGCCTTTTCCCTCGTTAACCCGCACCTCCAACGCCTCGAACGGGCAGGCGCCCGCCCGCTTCCAGGTCCCGCCGCCCCGCGTGCGCGACCGCTACGGGCTGCACCTGCTGCTGTTCGCCGTGACGCTGGCCTCGACGGCGTTTACCGGCGCCCAGTTCGTCGGGCGCTTTGAGACGTACCTGCAAGCCGAGGCCCTCTTTTCCGTGCTGGGCCTGCCTGTAAGCTGGCCCTTCATTGCCGACGGGCTGCGCTTCGCCTTTGCGTTGCTGTTGTTCTTGACGGTGCACGAGTTCGGCCACTACTTCGCCGCGCGCCGGCATCGGGTGGCCGTCTCGCTGCCCTACTACATCCCCTCGCCGCTCATCGGCATCGGCACGCTGGGCGCGGTCATCCGCATCCGCGAGCCGGTCCCCAGCATCCGCAAGCTCTTCGACATCGGGGCCGCCGGGCCGCTGGCGGGCTTCGTGGTGGCCCTCGGCGTGCTGCTCTACGCGCTCTTGACGCTGCCGACGCCCGACTATCTCTTCAGCGTGGGCGGCCACGACGCCCTGACGGCCTACATCCGGCAGTACGGCAGCTTCCCGCCCGACATGCTGCCCGGCTCGCCCGAGAGCGAGGGCATGCGGCTCGTCGTCGGCGATACGGCGCTCTACTGGATGCTGCGGCAGTTCTTCGCCGACGTGCCGCCGATGTACGAGATGTACCACTACCCGGTGCTCTTCGCCGGGTGGCTGGGGCTGTTCTTCACGGCGCTCAACCTGATGCCGGTGGGGCAGCTCGACGGCGGGCACATCCTCTACGCCCTGGTGGGGCCGCGCTGGCACGCCCGCCTGGCGCGCGGCTTCGTGATGCTGCTACTGCTCTCGACCGGCATCGGCTTCATCGACGACGGCGTGACCTTCCTGGCACAGACCTTCCCGGACCTGGAGCCGCACCTGGACCTGCTGCTGATCGGCCAGTGGTTCTTCCTGGCAGGCTTCCTCTACATCATGCTGCATCGCGTCTTCGGGGGGGATCTCCGGCAGATCGTGCCGGCGCTCTTCGGCCTGGTGATGATGGCAGCGCTGGCGCAACTGAGTCCCGCGCTCAAGCAATTGGGATGGATGGGCTGGTGGGTCTGGTGCATGCTCGTGGTGTTTTTGATCCGGGTGGATCATCCGCCCGTGCTCTACACCGAGCCGCTGACGCCCGCGCGCCGCGCCCTGGGCATCCTGAGCCTGATTATTTTCGTGCTCTGCTTCAGCATCCGCCCGCTCTACCTGGTATAGCCTATGAGGGCGGACGACCGACGATGGACGACCGTAGGCCCTTTTTTCGGTCGCCCCAGGATCCACGGCGGTCGGCGCAGGCTCTTCGTCCCGGCGCGGGGTGGGCAGCCGAAAAGGGCTGTTTTGCTCGGCTGCGCATCGTATTTTTGCGACCGAACCAACCGACCCTCCGATCCGGCTCCTCCAGACCCTCCCTGCATGATCGCAGCTTGCTACTGATCCGGGCAACGGCTCGACGGCGAACATGGCGGCATCTTCCGCGTATCGCGTTCGCTGTTCGTGCTGCCTCCTCCGAAGGTCTTCTTCAACGGTTGGTGCTCATGCGTCTATCCTCCTGGCCGGCGGCGGCGTGCCTGGCCGGCTTCCTGGGCCTGCTGGCGGCGTGCGACTCGGCGCCCGGCCCCGAAGCGCTCGGCCTGCGCCCGCCTACCCTCTCCGACTTCTCGTTCTCGCCTCGCAGCGTCGTGCTCGAACAGTGGCCCGCCGAACTCATTGACGGCGACAACGTGCTGGTGCCGCTGGAACTGCAGGTGACGGTGCGAGACCCGGACAGCGCCATCGACGCGGTGCAGTTCGTCGTGCAATCCCCCCTCTCGTCGTTCGAGCCGGTGGCGACGGGCTTGCTGAGCACTTCGGGGGCCGACGCGTATGCGGCGGCGGAGACGATCACGCTGCCGCGCGGCGCCGTGGGGACCTACACCATCGTTGTCTTCGCGGTAGATGCGGACCGCAAGCTCAGCGGGGAGGTGCGCGGGACGCTCACCTACGTCGCCACCGGACGCCCGCCCGTCATAGAAGGCGTGGAGACGCCCGAGACGGTGACCCGCCCGGCGCCCGGCGCGCCGCCCGTGGTCTTCCAGTACGTCGCCGTCGTCTCGGACCCGGACGGGCTGGACAACGTGGCCAAGGTGGAGGTCGAGATCGAGAACACGGGCACGCTGCGGCTCTGTGACGACGGCGGCATGGGGGCGTGCAACACCGGCTTCCCCGACAGCGGCGACGCCGACGCCGGCGACGGACGCTTCACGCTCACGCTCCAGATCGACAGCAACAACGAGCCGGCCACGCTGACGCTCCGCTTCAAGGCGACCGACCGCACCGGCCTCGAAAGCGCAATCGTCGAACGCACCTTCACCATCCTGTAGCCCTCGATTCTTCGATCTTCGCGCCTGACCATCGAAAAGGGAGATGCTGACTATGCCGCCGGCAGCCTATCACAGATACCGGATCCCAGGGCCGCGCGTCGAGGGGTCTGCCCTGCGCTCGTCGAAGGGATTGCCCCGGCCCGGCGTGACAAATGCGGCGTGGGCGACGGGGCTGCTGCTGGCGCTGCTCTGCGGCGTGTGGGCGGGCCAGGCGCAGGCGCAGGCGAAGCGGTTCGAGGCGGCGAGGGTCAACGCGCTTTTGCCCTCGCCCGGCATCCTGCGCAACAGCGTCTCCAACCTGCACGCCGAGGGCGACTCGCTCTGGGTGGGGCCGTTTCTGAATCTGACCACCGACGGCGGACGAAGCTGGCAGGTGTCCGACGCCGACTCACTGGCCGGCTTCCGCAACCGCGTCTACTCGCTCGACGCCGAGGGCCGCGTGATCTGGGCCGGCCTGGGCATCGCGCAGACCCGCGACATCGGCGGGCAACAGCAGGACATAGACCTGGCGCGCGGCTTTCTCTTCTCCGAAGACGGCGGGCAGACGTGGACGTACCGCTCCTACCTGGCGCCCCCCGACAGCGACCCCAACACCACCGGCCTGCTCGACCTGCCCGAAGATACCCTCGTCACCTACGGCGGCGTGCAACTGCCGACGCTCGCCATCACGGTCCCCGAAGCCAGCCCGCCCTGGGACGTCGACTACGACCCCGCCACGGGCACGATCTGGACGGCCAGCCAGCTGGCCGGCATCCGCAAATCGACCGACGGCGGGCGGACGTGGCGGCGCGTGGTGCTGCCGCCCGACACCACCCGGTTTCTCTCGCCCGACCTGGGCTATCGCTTTCCGTTCTTCGTGCAGCCGGTGGGCATCACCCCCCTTCAGTTCAAGGGGCTGAACTTCCAGGCGTTCGCCGTGCTGGCCGACCGCGCCGGTCGGGTGTGGGCCGGCACCGTGGGCGGCATCAACCGCTCGCTCGACGAGGGCACGTCCTGGCGGCACTTCGACACGCGGGACGGGCTGCCCGGCAACTGGGTGATCTCCATCGAGGAGCAGCCGAGGCCGGGGCAAGCGCCGGCCATCTGGGCCACGACGTGGCCCGGCATCGAGGAGGGCGGACGCTTCGGCGTAGTCGTCACGCGCGACGGCGGCGAGACCTTCGAGGCCTGGCTCGTCGGCGAGCGCGTCTACGACTTCGCCTTCCGGGGCGAGACCGTCTACGCCGCCGGCGAAAGCGGCCTCTTCATCTCCGACGACGGCGGCGCCTCCTGGCGCACCGTGCGCGACTTCTTCGACCCCACGCAGCCCGACCGCACCTTCCGCCCCGGCGCCCGCGTCTTCTCGGTCGCCACCACGCGCGAGGCGCTCTGGGTGGGCACCGAAGACGGCCTCTTCCGCAGCACCGACGGCGGACAGACCTGGCGCGTCTTCCGCGCCGAAGTGCCGCTCGACCCCGAGGGCCTGCCGCCGGTGGTGCCGCGCGAGCGGGTGCCCCGCGTCGAGGCCTATGCCTACCCCAACCCGTTCTCTCCCTCCAGCGACCGCTTCGTCCGCATCCGCTACCGGCTCGAAGCGCCGCGCCGCGTCGAGATCCGCATCTTCGACTTCGGGATGAACCTGGTGCGTCGCCTGGCCGACGACTTCCAGAACGAGGGCGAGCGCGAAGTGTCGTGGGACGGCACCGACGACGACGGCGCCCGCGTACCCAACGGCACCTACTTCTACGCCGTCGAAGCCGGCGGCGAGACGTTCTGGGGCAAAGTGCTGGTGATCTATTAGTTGCAGGCGGCCGGGTTCTGCTGCTCGAAACGGCAACCCGGCGCCTGGACCGTCAAACCCGAAACAGCCGCATGAAAAAGCTCTGGTTTCTCTGGATGGTCCTCGTGCCGGCGCTGGGCGCGGCGCAGGCGCACGCGCAGGCGGCCCCCGGGACGTTTGCGCGCATGGGTTTCGGCGCGCGGGGCCTGGCCATGAGCAACGCGCTCGTAGCCGACGCCTCCGGCGACGCCAGCCCCTACTACAACCCGGCGCTGGCGCCCTTCATCCCCCGGCAGAGCCTCGACGCCTCGGCGGCCCTCATGACGCTCGACCGCTCGCTGCAATTCTTGCAGTTCTCCACGCCGCTGCGGCCCTTCGCCGGCATCGCCGCCGGGCTGATCCACGCCGGCGTCTCGGACATCGACGGGCGCGACGACAGCGGCTATCACACGCAGACGTATTCGACCGACGAGTTCGCCTTCTTCCTGGCCTTCGGCGTGCGCCTGAGCCGCCGCGTCACCGTCGGGTTGGGCGCGCAGTTCTTCCGTGCCGAGCTGTTCGAGACCGTCAGCCCGGCCAACAGCATCGGCGTGGACCTGGGGCTGCACGTACAGGCCACCGACGCGCTGCGCCTGGGCCTGGCCGTCGAGGACTTGCTGGCGCGCTATTCGTGGGAAGGCAGCAGTTCGGAACGCTTCCCGACGCGCCTCCGCCTGGGCGGCGCCTACCACCTGCCGGGGCTGCCGCTGCTCGTCACCGCCGAGTACGAATCGCGCTTTACGACGGCGACTTTCGTCACGCGCGACGTCCGCCTCGTCGGCGACACGCCGCGCGAGGTGACGACGTCGGAGCGGTTGACGCTGCACGAGAGCCGGCTGCGCTTCGGGGCCGAGTATCGCCCGATCGACGTTTTTGCCGTGCGTGCGGGCGTCGATCGGCTGGGGGCGGAGGCGGTGGCCGGGGCGCGGCCCAGCGGCGGCTTCATGGTCGAGCAAGCCGTCGGGAGCCTGGTGGCGCGCGCCGAGTACGCCGTCGTGCTCGAACCCTACGCCCTGGGCACGATGCACCTGATCACGCTGCGGCTGTTTCTGTGAATCGACGAGCGACGACGGACGCGGGACGACCGCTTTTCTTTCGGCGCCGTCGTTGGTCCCCATCGAATGCATCTATGACCAAGCTTCTGCGCTGGCCCTGCCTGGTCCTGCTCGCGCTGGCGGCGGTGCTGCCGGCGCAGGCGCAGGAGACGGGGCTGAACTTCTTGCGCATCGGCGCCAACGCTGCCGCCAGCGCCATGGGCGACGCGCAGGTGGCCGCCAGCCGC
>JBFGTT010000089.1:0-9366 GCA_041565995.1 Rhodothermales bacterium | reverse complement strand
GCCGTCGCGCGCCTGGCCGTCGATCCGGCCCTCGAAGGCGTCACCGCCCAGTATTTCGACGAGATGAAGGAACGGCGGTCTTCGCGGATTTCGTACGACGAAGACGTGGCGCGGCGCCTCTGGGACTTGAGCGAAGAGATGACGGGGCTGGCGGGGTAGGAATCGACGAATCCAAGAAAGAACGAGCGGACGATGCGTATCTTCCTTTCGTCCATTCGTACCCTCGTCCACACGTCGGCTCGTATTGCACCTTGACCGTCCGCGTCGTCCTTCCGTTGCCGCTCGACCAGGCCTTCACCTACCTCGTGCCGGATGATCTGGCCGCCGAGGCGCAGGTGGGCTGCCGCGTGCTGGTGCCCTTCGGCCCCCGCCGCCTGACCGGCCTCATCGTCGAACGCACCGACGAAGCCGACACGCTGGGCGACTTCATCCGCCTCAAACCGCTCCTCGACGTGCTCGACGAGGCGCCCTCGTTCACCGACGAGATGCTGCGCCTGACCCGGTGGATCGCCGACTACTACGTCTGCGGCTGGGGCGAGGCCGCCAAAGCCGCGCTGCCCACCGGCACCGACGTCGAAGACCGCCGCCGCATCGTCCGCACCGAGGCGCCGGCGGGCCTGTGGCAGGAGCACGAGGCCGCCCGCGCCGTGCTGCGCTACCTCGACGCCCACCCCGAGACGACCCTCAGCGCCCTCCGGCAGCAGGGCATCGACCCGTCCCTGGCGCTGCTGCGGCGCCTCCGCGACGACGGCGTGATCGAGATGGCGAAGGAACTGGCCCGGCCGAAGGTGCGCGTCAAGTACGAGAAGCACCTGCGGCTGGCCGACCCGTTTCGCACAGCAGGCGCCGTCAAGGATCTCAAGGCGCAGTTGCGCGGGCGCCGGCAGGTGGCCGTCGTCGAGGCGCTGGCGGACATGCTGCGCGAAGGCGAGCCGACGCCTCGGCAGGCCGACGTGCTCGCGCGTGCCCGCGCCGCCGCCGCCACCCTCGGCAGCCTGGTCGAGAAGGGCGTCGTGGAGGTCGTCGAGCGGGAGGTGATCCGCTCTTCGCTGGGCGCGTTGCCGGCGTTGCCCGAGGCGCCGGGCTACGCCTTCCATCCTTCGCAGCAGGCCGCCCTGGAGCGAATTGCGGCGGCGGTGGCGGCGGGGCGGTTCGAGACATTCCTGCTGCACGGCGTCACCGGCAGCGGCAAGACCGAAGTCTACATCGCCGCGCTCAAGCGCGTGCTGGCGCAGGGCCGCACCGGCATCATCCTCGTCCCCGAAATCGCCCTGACGCCGCAGACGGTGCAACGCTTCCGCAGCCACTTCGGCGACCGCATCGCCGTCCTGCACTCGCGCATGAGCCTGGGCGAGCGCTACGACGCCTGGCGCAGCCTGCGCAACGGGCGCTACGACGTGGTCATCGGGCCGCGCTCGGCCGTGCTGGCGCCGCTCTCGAACGTCGGGTTGATCGTGGTGGACGAGGAGCACGAGCCCTCGTACAAGCAGTACGACCCGGCGCCGCGCTACCACGCCCGCGACGTAGCCGTCGTGCGCGCGCAGATGAACGGCGCCGTGTGCGTGCTCGGCTCGGCCACGCCTAGCCTGGAGAGCTACCGCAACGCCCGCATGCGCAAGTACACGCTTGTGGAGATGCCCGTGCGCGTGCCCGTGCCCGGCCACGCCGCCGCGCCGCTACCGGAGATCGAAGTGGTGGATCTGACGCTGGAGCGCAAGAAGCACCGCCTCCACGGCGCCCTCTCGGAGACACTCAGGCAGGCCATCGAAGACCGGCTCGTGCGGGGCGAGCAGGTGATTCTGCTGCAGAACCGCCGGGGCTACGCGCCCGTCATCGAGTGCCAGGATTGCGGCTTCGTGCCGGCCTGCTTCGATTGCTCGGTCTCGATGACCTATCACAAGGCCACGGGCCGCCTGCGCTGTCACTACTGCGGGCGGACGCGCCGCCCGCTCACGGTCTGCCCCAAGTGCGGCTCGGAGGACCTGGCGCAACTCGGTGCCGGCACGCAGCGCGTCGAAGAAGAGCTGGCGCGGCACTTCCCCGGCGCACGCCTCGCCCGGATGGACCTCGACACCACGGGCCGCAAAAACGCCCATCACAAGATCCTCCACCGCTTCGGACGCGGCGAGGCCGACCTCTTGATCGGCACGCAGATGGTCGCCAAGGGGCTGGATTTCAGCCGCGTGACGCTCGTGGGCGTCATCGATGCGGACGTGGGGATGCTCCTGCCCGACTTCCGCGCCGAGGAGCGCACCTTCCAACTGTTGACGCAGGTGGCCGGACGCGCCGGACGCGCCGAACTGCGCGGCGAGGTCATCCTTCAGACGCGCAATCCCGGCCATTCCGTCTTCCGCCACATCCTCGCGCACGACTACGACGGCTTTGCCGGCGCCGTGCTGCCCGAACGCAAAGAACTCGGCTACCCGCCCTTCGGACGCGTCGTCGGCGTCGAGTTTCGCGGGCCGGACGAGCAGAAGGTGGACGAGGTGGCGCGGCAGTGGACGGCCCTCCTGGCAGAGCAGATCAGCCCGTCGATCCAGGTGCTCGGCCCGGAGCCGGCCTTCGTCGGGCGCGTCAAGCGGCAGTACCGCTATCACACCATCATCAAGGCCTCGCGCAACGTGACGACGCTGCAGGAGATGCTGCGCGAGACGGTGCGCGCCTTCGGCAACCCGCCGCGCGGCTACCACGTCTCCATCGACGTGGACGCCATCGGGCTGTTTTGAGCCGGTGCGGTCAGTCGGGTTGCCGCGTGTAGAAAATGTAATCCGTCTCAGGCGGCGTGTGGCCCTGCTGGCGGATCATCCGGGCGATCTGAGCACGGTGGTGGACCGAGTGGTTGTTGAGTTGCACGACGATCTCCCGCACCGTCGAGCGGAACGCCGGGCCTTCCGTCGTCTGGTACGCCACCACACGGTCGAGGCAGGCGTCGTCGATGGCATCCAGGAAGTCGAGCCATTCCCGGAGGCTGGTTGCCCAGGCCGTCTCGCAGGTGGCCAGGTCGAAGGCCGCGCCGAACCACGGGCGGCTCACGGTCGATGCGCCCCGGACGCGTTCCAGCCATCGCTGCTGCGAGAGGACGACGTGGGTGAAGAGCGCCCGCGCCTCCTCGGAATCGTCCAGGCCAGCCAGGGCGCGCAGGATGCGGCGGTTGGCCCAGTCGTTGTATTCGAAGAGGTGGGTGAAGTATGCGCGCATCGGCTTCTACTCCCCGGCGCTGGCTTTTTCGAGCAGCGCCACGACCTCGGCGTGGCCGCCTTCGCGGGCGTACTCCAGCGCGCTTTTGCCCTCCTTGTTCTTGATCGTCGGGTCGGCGCCGGCCTCGAGCAGGGCGCGCGCGGCGTCGCGGTGGCCGTTGGCGGCGGCGGCGAAGAGGGCCGTCATCCCCTGCCGTTCTTCCGCGGCGTTGACGTCGGCGCCGGCCTCCAGGGCGGCGTGCAGCACGGCCTGGTTTCCGAAAGCCGCCGCGAACATGAGCACGGTGCGGCCCAGGCGGTCTTGCGCGGTCAGGTCGGCCCCGGCCTCGACCAGCAGGCGGATCACCTCGTCGTACGCTTCGGCGTCGCTGTTTCGGAAGGCGAGGGCGTTGAGCAGCGCCGTGCCGCCTTCGACGTCTTGCAGATTCGGGTCGGCGCCGGCCTTGAGCAGGGCGCTGACGATCTCGGCCTGTCCTTCTTCCGCCGCCAGAATCAGAGCGGTCAGCGCATCCCGGCCTTGCAGGTTGGCCTCGGCACCGGCGTCGAGCAGCAGGTGGACGATCTCGGTGTGCCCGGCCTGGGCGGCGTAGAGCAGCGCCGCTCCGCCCTCGCTGTCCCGAAAGTCCGTCCCGGCGCCGTGTTCGAGCAGGAGGCGGACGATGGCTGCGTGCCCGGCGTCGGCAGCGTAGAGCAGCGCCGTGCTGCCGTCCGGGGCGCGGACGTTCGGGTGGATCCCGGCGTCGAGGAGGCCGCGCACGGCGTCGAGGTCGCCCTCCCGTGCTGCGGTGAGCACGTCGAGAGAATCCGTGATCTGTCCGTAGCTCGTGCCGGCGGCCAGCAGCAGCCCCAGCAGGCAGGCGACGCATCGGGGTGTGTTCGACATGCGCTTCGGCGTTCGACGGGGAGGAAGGTGGGAAGGTAGGGCACAAAAGGGTCATTCGAAATCCCTTTGCCGGGATTTCCCCACTTCTGGCGGCTGATGCCTATCTTGTCGGACATCCGGGGTGAGCCGCCGCGGGAGGAGTTCCTTCAACCCCTTAGCACCAGGGAGGTCGTTATGCTACGCGTGTTATTGCTCGTCGCCCTTGCCGCGTTGGTCGCGGCGCAGCCGGTGAGGGCGCAAGACGCACCGCGCCGGGTGCGTTCGGCGCAGGCCGTTCGCCCGGCGCCCGCCGACGCCCTCCGTCCCCTGCGCGATGTCATCACGCTACGTAACTTCGACCCGCAGGAGGAGCAGTGGATATTTCTCGTCGAAGCGGCGCCCCCCGCCGACAGCGGCTTTGCCTACGGCACCAACTACTTCGGAGACCGGGCCAAAGCGGCGGCGTTTGCCCTGCCCGACGGCCTGTCCGAAGCCCAGGTGACCGAGATCAACGTCTGGTTCGGCTATCGACGAGACGGGCTCACCAACCAGACCTACCGGCTCGAAATCATCGAGGGCACCTCCGACTTCGGCCCCATCGGCGACACCCGCTTGAGCGAATCGTTCCTGCTCGCCGACGTAAACGCCGACGCCGATTTCGACACCGACGAAGGCCCCACCACCCATTCGTTGATTCAGCCGGTGACCGTCGGCGCTTCCTTCTTCGTTTCGGTCGATTTCGGCAGCTACGGAGCGGCGGATTGGGGCAACACGTCCCTGACGTCGACGGCCCTGCTGGGGCGGCCCATCGCCGAGGTGTGGGAGCAGTGGACCGACGGCGTCTGGTATAACATGTCCAACGTGTGGAACTTCGGCAGGGGCACCGGCACGGACGGGGCGCACCTCTGGATCGAGGTGATCGCCGAGACGGGCACCGGCACGGCCGTCGAGGACGGCGCCGATGAACTGCCCGGCGAAGTCGCACTGGGAGCCAACTACCCCAATCCGTTCAACCCCTCCACCGTCCTGCACGTCGAGCTGCCGGCCCGGATGGAGGTGGACCTGCGCGTGGTGGACCTGCTGGGCCGCACCGTAGCCGTGCTGGTGCAGGGGCCGATGGACGCCGGGGTCCACGCGGTTCGGTTCGAGGCGGAAGGGCTACCTTCGGGGCTTTACCTGGCCCGCCTGCACGCCGGCGCGGTCGCCAGAACCCGCGTGATGGCGCTGCTGCGCTAATTTTTGTCGCGGAAAATATCAGATGTTGTACCGGTCGCCGATGCGCAGCTCCCGTTCGATGCGGGTGAGCCGTTCTTCGATCTCCAGGAGTTTGTGGATGATGATGATGTGCGTCTTCTTGGCGTCGATGCCGACGGGGCTGTCGCTGCTGGTGATTTCGTCGCCGATGCGTTGGTAGGCTTCGTTGGGGACTTCCATCGGGGTGCTCGTTGTTGGAGAGAGGTAGGATGCGGCGCGGGCACAATATACTGCGCGCGGCCTGGTATTGTGAAAAAGGATGCTGCGTAAAACGTGAAACGTAAGGGTGCTCGTGGAAACGTCGCAGCCAGGCTCCCTTATGCTTTATGTTTTTCGTTATACGAAAAATCACCATACCAGTCCGCTGCCGTCTGACTCGCAACGGGGCGGTGCTTCCGGCATCGAATGGATCCTCTGCGCCGCGGCCTCATTTAAACGGACGCGCAGCCCGGCCGAAGCCTCTTGAAAGCGCTTCCGGCAGGCCGCCTGCCCCCGCCTGTTGACGTCAACCTGATCCGCCCCGCTATGCCTTTCAAACGCAACGTCTACGAGCGCTCGGTCTACCAGGAGCCGGCGCCCATCCGCGACCACGAGAACCCGTTCCAGTCCATGATGGACCGGTTCGACATTGCCGCCGAGACCCTGGAGCTCGACCCCGGCTTCTACGAATACCTCTGCACGCCCTCGCGCATTCACATCACCGCCGTGCCGGTGATCATGGACGACGGGCAACTCCGCGTCTTCGAGGGCATCCGCGTCATTCACAACGAGGTGCTCGGCCCCTCGAAAGGCGGCATCCGCTACGCCCCGGACGTGACGCTCGACGAGGTGAAGGCGCTGGCGGCCTGGATGACCTGGAAGTGCGCCGTCGTCAGCGTGCCCTTCGGCGGGGCCAAAGGCGGCGTCGTCTGCAACCCGCGCGAGATGAGTCCCAGCGAACTCGAACGCCTCACACGCCGCTACACCGCCAACCTGATCGACGTCTTCGGGCCGGAACGCGACATCCCTGCGCCGGACATGAACACCAACGAGCAGATCATGGCGTGGATCCTCGACACCTACTCGATGCACGCCCGGCGCACCTCCAACGCCGTCGTCACCGGCAAGCCCATCATGCTGGGCGGCTCGCAGGGGCGCAAAGAAGCCACCGGGCGCGGCGTGATGACCGTCACGCTCGGCGCGATGGAACGGCTGGGCCTGCGTCCGTCCGAGTGCTCGGTGGCGGTGCAGGGCTTCGGCAACGTCGGCTCGATTGCCGCCCGGCTGCTGGCCGAGCAGGGCTGCAAGGTGGTGGCCGTCAGCGACGTGTCGGGCGCGTACTACAACCCCGCCGGCCTCGACGTACAGACCGCGATGGACTACGCCGCCGCCAACAAAAACTCGCTCGAAGGCTATCAGCAGGCCGAACGCCTCACCAACGAGGAACTGCTCACGCTCGACGTGGACGTGCTCATCCCGGCGGCCAAAGAGGATCAGATCACCAGCGAGATCGCGCCGCGCATCCGCGCCAGGATCATCGCCGAGGGCGCCAACGGCCCCACCACCCCCGCCGCCGACGACCTGCTCAACGAGAACGGCGTGCTCGTCATCCCGGACATCCTGGCCAACGCCGGCGGCGTGACGGTCTCCTACTTCGAATGGGTGCAGGACCGCCAGGGCTACTTCTGGACCATCGACCGCGTCAACCGCCGCCTCGACCGCATCATGCGCGCCGCCTTCGACGACGTCTACGCAGCCGCGCAGCAATACAACGTCTCGATGCGCATCGGGGCCTACGTGCTCGCCATCAACAAGGTCGCCGGCGCGCTACGCCTGCGCGGGATCTACGCCTGATCGGGCGGCGGGAGGGCACGTTGCAGGTTTCACGTTTCAGGTTTACGTAGTTTATCCTGCCCCCTGCCCCCTCGAAACCGCTCTTGATTCGTATGGCTGACCGGCGCAGCACGCGGACGACGTTCGGGCGCGCCTGCCTCGCGCTCTGGTGCCTGGCGGCGGGGCTGGCCGCCCCGGTGCGTGCGCAGCCGACCAACCTGGAGGTGTACCAGGAACTGGCCCTGCGCTGCCTGGCCGACGTGCCGGACACGGCGCGGGTGGTGCACCTCGAGGCGCCGCCGCAGATGCCCTACCTGCGCACCGCCCTCGTGGCGCGCTGGCAGCAGCAGGGCCGCGTTCTCTTCCTGGCCGACTCGTCGTTTCAGGCCGCAGGCGGGGCGCATCGGCTGCGCTATGCCGTCGAGCAGGCGCAGGTCGTCTATGCCCGCGCACGGCGCAAGCAGTTCGCGCGTACGGTCTCGTTGGCGCTGCGCTTCACGCTCCTGGCGCCCGACGGCCGGCTGCTGCGCGAGGACCGCTGCCAGGACCGCTTCACCGACGCGATCCCTCGCAAGGACCGCGCGGCGCTGGAGTCGGAGGCGTTTCCGGAGACGCAGGCGGAGCCGCCGCGCGGAAGCTGGCGCCGCCGCTACCTCGAACCGGCCCTCCTGGCTGCTGCCACCGCCGTCACCATCTACCTGTTCTTCAACCTCCGCAGCGAACGCACCAACGACGAATTTTGAGGGATGGAAGACGGGCACAGGCCAGAGCGTTCCGGCGCCGCGCGGCGTGCACCCGGCAAGGGGAAGCGATCAGGTTGGCCGCTGGCCCTGGGCCTGTTGCCCTGCTTGCTGCTGACCTGCGCCAATCCGCGTCCGCCCACCGGAGGGCCGCCGGACCGGACGCCGCCCGCACTCGAAGCCTCGACGCCGGAGGCCGGCGCCGTCAACGTCGGCGCGGCGTCGGTGCGGCTGACGTTCTCGGAATACGTCGATGAAGCATCGTTTGTGCGGGCCTTTTCCATCAGCCCGACGCCCGAAGGGCGGCTCGTCTTCAAGTGGCGGCGGCGTAGCGTCGAGATCCGCTTTGCCGAGCCGCTGCGCCAGAACACCACCTACATCCTCACGCTCGACACCAACCTGCGCGACGCCCACAACGTGGCGCTCTCGCAGCCCATCACGCTCGCCTTCTCTACCGGGCCGGAGATCGACAAAGGGCGGATCGCCGGGCGCGTGATCGACGCGAAGGAGGGCCGGGCCGTGGCAGGCTTCGACGTGTTCGCCTACGCCGCGCCGGACTCGGCGGCGCCCGCCGTGCTGCCCGAAAACCCCGACTATCGCACGCAGACCGACGAGGACGGGCGCTTCGCCTTCGCCTACCTCAACGAGCAGCCCTACTTCGTCATCGCCCTGCAAGACCGCAACCGCAACCGCCGCCCCGACGCCACCGAACCCTTCGCCGTGCCGCCCCGCCCCGTGCTGCCCGCCGACACCGTGCAGGCCGCCGGCGAGGGACCGCGCTGGATCGCCGCCGTGCTCGACACCGTCCCGCCCGCGCCGCAGCGGCTTCGCGCGCTCTCCAGCCGCCGCCTCGCCCTGCGCTTCTCCGAATCGGTCCAACTGACCACGCTCGACGCGGCAGCGTGGCTTCTCGAAGACTCGCTGTCCGGCCGCCCCGTCGCCGTCCGGGCCGTCTACCTGCTGCCGCAGGATCCGCGCCAGGTTTTCCTGCTGGCCGACTCGCTGGCCGCCGTGCCGCACCGGCTGCGCGTGGCCGCCGCCGTGACCGACTCCAGCGGCAACCTCGCCGGCCCGGACACGCTGCGCGTCACGCCGCCCGCCGAGGCCGACACGCTGCGGCTGCGCTTCCTCGGCTTCGTTCCCGCCCCGCCGCCCGAGGCTGCCGGCCCCGCCGTGCTGCCGCCGGCGGCGCTGCCGGGCGTCCGGTTCAACCAGGCCGTCGCGGCGGCGCGCCTGGCCGAGATCGTCGCGGTGCAGGACACGGCGGGGCAGGCGCTCGCCTTCACCCCGTCCTCGACGGACGGGACGACGTACCGCCTCGACCTCGCGCCGCCGCTGCAGCCCGGCCAGACCGTCACGGTCCGCCTGGACGGGCGGCGGCTCGGACGCCCCGACACCGTCTTCGCGCGGCGGTTTCAGCGCGTCCCGGAGCGGCGCCTCGGCGCACTCAGCGGCGTAGTGGCCGCCGCCGACACGAGCGGCGGCATCGTCGTCGAACTCT
>JBFGTT010000088.1:0-9370 GCA_041565995.1 Rhodothermales bacterium | reverse complement strand
GTTTACGTGTGGACGTATGGACGTGTGGGACGAAAAAACATAAGGACGAAAGGACGTCGGAAAGTAGACCCCCTCGTCCTTTCGTCGAGTCGTCCTCGCGTCAACTCGTCCTCAAGGAGGGTCCAGGAGGAACGTTTTGTAGAGCGGGGGCGGGTTGCGGGCCAGCAGGTCGGCACGCAGGGCGTCGGCTTCGTCGGCGTGTAGCCTGTCGAGGGCGTACCAGACCCAGAGGTCGGCTTCCAGGGCCGAGATGGCGCCGTCGGGTGCGCGGCGGAGCACGTCGCAGAGCCGGCGGAAGCGGTCGAGGGCGGCCCGTGCGTCGCCGCCGAAGAGACGCGGGCGGAAGAGCAGCGACTGGCCCTCGACGAGCAGCACGAACGGCTCGGCAGGGTCCAGCGCCTTGGCCTGCGCCAGCAGCCGGTTCGAGCGCAACCCGTAGGCGGGCACCTGGAAGATGGAGGCTTCCCGGACCTTGTAGCCCCAAAGGCCCGCCAGCAGCGCCAGTTCCCGCGCCGTCGGCGCCTCCAGCGCCGTGGGCAGGTCGTCGAGGTAGGCCGCGTCCTGCGTCAGGGGGTAGAGGCGGTAGCGGCACAGCAGCGCCAGCGCCCGGTCTTCGGTGCGGGCCAGCAGCGCCCGGAGCGCCGCCACGTTTTGCCGGGCGTAGAAGACCTGCGTGGAATCGGCCGGGGACGGCGCGGCGGCGGGCGCGGACGCACCCACCGGCGCCAATCCGAGAAGCAGCGTGAGGAGCAACGTCATGAGCGGGGCGCGAAGAAACGACGCAAGAACGACAGGTTCCGGGCTTCGTGCGGGCTGCGACGGCCTTCGCAGAGCGTCTGCGTCGCGTCCGGACCGGCGGTGCGGACGGCCTGCCAAACGGATTCCAGGCGGGCCTGTTCCTCGCCCGTGGCGCGGGTGTGCGGGGCGCCGCCGCCCAGCAGCGCCGTCGGCAGCGCGTCGTTCCACCAGGCGGCGTAGAGGCCCACCGGCCACCACACCTTGTCGGGCAGCAGGCGGTCGAGGCGGGCCAGCGCGTCGGCGTCGAAGGGCAGGATGCCCTCCTCGGCCCGGTGCAGGCGGCCTTCGGGGAAGTAGACGAGGGTCGTCTCGGGCGCGGCGCGGAAGCGGCGGACGGTGTGGCGAAGCGTGGCGGCGCGGCGCGCGGCGTCGTCGGGCGGGAAGGGCAACGCGCCCACGGCGCCGAAGAACGGAAAGCGGTCCCAGTCTTCCATCCAGACCAGGAAGGGCCGGCGCAGCACGCGGCGCACCAGCAGGCCCGTCAGGTAGCCGTCGAAGAAGTTGTGATGGTTGGCGTAGAGCACCACGGGCGTCTGCGGCGGCAGCGCCGGCGCCGCACCCACCCAGCAGACGCGGCGGAAGACGCGGCGGAGCGTCCGCACGATCATGCCTTCGACGACGGGGGCAAGCAGGTTCATGCCGGCACCTGCGCGCGTTGCCGGGCCAGGCGGACCTTGCGGCGTTCGTAGCCGTCGCGCAGCACGAGTGCGCCCTTGCGCCAGGCCGGCACGAAGGCGCGTGTGCTGAGGTTGTCGTAGCCCAGGGCGCGCACCTCGTTGTGGATCTCGCGGTACATGCGCGCAGCCGCCCGGATGCCCGTCCGCATCGCAGGCGGCAGCAGGTCGATGCCGGCGAAGCCCTCGCGGTAGAGGTCCTCCGCCGTCGTCATCACGTCTTCGAGGAGCGCCGGGTAGGCGTCGGGCAGGGCGGGGCGGCCCAGGTCGGCGGGCGAGAGACCGTAGGCGCGCAGCCAGGCGGCGGGCAGGTAGACGCGGCCCAGGTGGCGGTAGTCCTCGCCCACGTCGCGCACGATGTTGGTGAGCTGCATGGCGATGCCGAGCGCGCGGGCCGGGGCCTCGGCCTCTTCGAGGCGGCGGCGGTCTTCGAGCAGCAGGGGCAGCATCATCGCGCCGATGCTGCCGCCGACGAGGTTCGCGTAGTCGATCAGGTCCCGGCGGGATTCGACGGGGCGGCCTTCGAGGTCCCACACGGCCCCGTCGATGAGTTCGTAGAGCGGGTCGGTGTAGAGGTCGAAGCGCCGGTGGACGCGGTGCAGGCGTCGCCAGAGGAAGCGGGCGGGGGGGCGTCCGTCGAGCGTGGCGTCGAGCCGCCGCCGGAGGGTGTGGATCTGGTCGAGGGCACGTGCGGGGCCGGCGTGCACCACGCTGTGGTCGGCGATGTCGTCGACGGTGCGGCAGAACAGGTAGAGCGTGGCGATGGGCATCCGGAGGGGCCGAGGCAGCAGGCGGGCCGCCGCCGAGAAGGTGCGCGAATGGTAGCGGAAGGCCCGCCAGACGCGGCGGTCGTCTTCGATGCGGGGTAGTACGGAAGGCTCCATGCTTGCGGGCGGATGCGTTGCGCGGGCAAAGCGGTGGGGGAGGGAGGGCGTCAGGCGCCCGCCGGAGGGTCGGGCGCGGAGAGCACGCCGCGCCGCCAGAGGGCCAGCAGCGGCAGCGCCAGGGCCGCCGCGCCGATCAAAAAGGCCGTGTACAGCCCGTAGACCAGGCTGATCGAGAGCGGGAAGGCGCCGTTGAGGAAGTACACCAGCGGCGCCCACCGGCTCGACGCACGCAGCCCGCCTCCGATGAATTCGTACCCGGCGACGATCACCAGCGACACGCCGAACCAGCCGGCCCAGTTCGAGGCGGGCATCCCGAAGAAGAAGCCGCCGTCGGGGTACGTCCAGAACGGAAAGGCGCGGCTCATGGCCGGGTCGAGCGCCACGTCCCAGAGCACCATCAACAGCGTCGCCGTCAGGATGCGTGCCCACCGTCGCCTCGTCAGCCGCCGGGCCAGGTCGAGCGAGAGGATCGACATGGCGAACCACGAGAACGGGATGAAGTAGGGTACGTGGCCCAGCAGCTTGGGCCCCAGCCAGATGCCGTAGTGGTAGGCGCCGAAGGGGAACCCCGTCGTCGTCCCGACGAGTTCGCTCAGGCCGCCGACGAGGCTGCCCCAGAGCACGAAGAACGCCGTCAGCGGCGCGCCCAGCGACCGCCCGTACATCAGCACGGGCAGCACCGGCAGCAGCGCCATGTACGTCCACGTCGGCGCCTTGACGAGGTGCACGTAGACGGGGCCGAAGACCTTCAGCACCGACGGCGCCAGCCGCACCAGCAGCGAGCCGGCCACGCTAAAAACCATCGAGCCGACGAAGATCCACAACGCGATCTTGAACGTCAGCGCGACCAGATCCCTCTCTTGCGTCGTTGGCAACGAGGCGGCGTTCATGGAGATGCAATGGGCAGAAGGCAAGGCGGCTTTGGCCGGGGAGAGGGACCCGGCGCCGGACGTGCAACGGAACACGAGGCCGCTGAGATTCTAAGATAGCTCAATTTTGCCGATTGATCACAAACCGCCGCCCGCATGATCGCCGTCCGCCCGCCCGAATATTATCCCCGGCTCGAATACGCGGCCCTGATGACGGCGGCCGAGCGCTTCGTCCTGGCCGACACCTTCCAGTACAGCCGCCAGTCGTTTCAGAACCGGACCAGGGTGCGCAACCCGCAGGGCTGGCAGTGGGTTTCGGTGCCGCTCAAAGGCGGGCAGCACGGGCAGCCCATCTGCCAGGCCCGGATTCGGCACGTCGAGGGATGGCGCCGCAAGCACTGGCGGGCTTTCTATTATAACTATCGCGCCGCGCCGTTTTTTGCGTTCTACGAGCCGGAGCTGGCTGCGCTCCTCGAACGGACGTGGACCCATCTGGCCGACCTGACCTGCGCCACCGTCGAACTCGTCCACCGCCTGCTGGCGTTGCCGGCGGTGCTCGTCCGCGCCTCGGACCTGCCGGGCCGCCCCGCCGACCTGCCGGGCGTGCTCGCCGCGCTCAACGATGGCCCGCTGCTGGCGCCCGAAGACGCAGCGCCCCACGACGCGCCGGCAGCACCCGGCCTGCGCGTGTTCCACTACGACCACCCGCGCTACCGGCAGACCTTCGACGGCTTCGAGCCGGGCATGACGGCCCTCGACCTGCTCTTCAACTACGGCCCCGAGGCCCGGTCCATCCTCCGGCAGGGCATCCGCGTCGAGGCGTAAGCGCGTCGAGGCGGATGCCGGGGTGGATAATGTCGAGCCACCGGCTTATCGTGGAGGAAGCGTCTGTCTGTGTGTGCAGGTGTGATGTTTTTTATACCACTTTCTCCAGCGAGGGATGCCATGATGCGCGCACTCACGTGGATGATGCTCCGGCTCAAAGGGTACCGGGCGATGCGCTCCGTGATGCATTTGTCGAGGCGAGAGCGCCGGCAGTTTCAGGCCGTCCACGAACAACTGCAAGGGACGGCCTTTGCCCCGGCGCTGGCCCGGAGCACCGACGCGCAGCGGCTGTTGCTGCGTGGGCTGCGCCTGCTCTCTACCGACGACCTCAACCGGGAAATCGAGACCCTGGGGCGCGCTGCCGTGCCCGGCCCGGACGGCAAGCCCCTCAGCAAGCTGGCCTGCCTGATCGACCTGTTGGCACCGCTCTTCCGCGACTGGCTCTTCGCCATGGCGCTCTCGAAACTCAAGCGGCCCGACGCGGCGGCGCACCTGCTGGCGGCCTACCTGGAGCTTGAGGCGCGCTTCCCGGCGGATCCGCCGGGGCAGCAGCACCGCCAGCGTGCCCTCGAACTGATCGTCCACCGCGCCGTGACCGTCGGGCCGGGCGTCTTCGAGGCGACGCTCGACGCCCTGGCGCCCTTGCGCGCGCACGATCCGGATTTCGAGATGACCCGCCGGCGCCTCGAAGGCTACGTCAAAACCCTGCGGCGTCCTTGGATCCTGGCCCACCGGGGCACGCCCATGGGCGCTTTCCCCGAAAACACCATCCCCGGCTTTCAGCAGGGCTTCGACGACGGCGCCGACGGCTTCGAGACGGACGTCTGCGTCACCAAAGACGGACGGATCATGCTCTGGCACGACTCGCGGCCCTGGTGGGATGCCAGCGCCTACATTCGCCAGCTCGGCCTCGAACCGGGCATGAGCTATCGGCCCGACGAGCCGGGCATCTTCAGCCGCTACCGCCGCCCCGTACACGAACTGACCGAGGCCGAATTCCGCCGCTCTCGGGGCTACCTGCGCAACGACCGCACCTACTTCGCCGACCTCTGGGACGACTTCCGGCGCTTGCTCAGCCGCCTGCTGCGCCTGCCCGCGCTACGCCCACCCGACCGGCCCGACCGGGTCTATCCGGGCCAGATCGCCACCCTCGAAGACTTTGCCCGATGGCTCCATGAAGGCGACAAGCATCGCCTCAAGCGCATGAAGCGCATCAACCTGGACATCAAACTGCGCGACCACGACGCCTCCATCCAACGCTTCGCCGCCGAATGCAAGCGCATCCTCGAACAATACGGCCTCGCCGACATCGCCTTCTGCACGGGCCATAGCAAAACCGTCATGGACAAGCTCCGCGCCGCCTTCGACGAACTCGGGTTCGTGGCCGGCACGACCGACGTGAAAGACATCCTCACCCTGTTTCCCGATCCGACTAACATCGACCTGACGCCCTACGAGTCGGTGGGGCTGCCGCGCCTCGGCGTTGACGCCGCCGACGTCTATGCCGAACTCGTCAGCTTCTGGAGGATGCGCCAGCCGCAGAAGCACCTCGGCACCTGGACCCTCAACCAGGACGGGGTGCTGCGCCGGATCATCGCCCTGGGGGTGCCGTGGATCCTGACCGACAACACCCCCGTGTCCGTCGGCATCGAGCGAGAAATCGACCGGCAGTATCCGGGCTACATCGCGGCCCCCTGACGGCCTCCGAGGCCGCGAGGGCGCGTGTGTATCTTTGCGCGGCTACCGGTCCGGGTTTTTTCTTACCTTTCGGAGCGCTCCGCCGCCCCCGTCGCTTGTCCTGGCCGGGGCAGCCCTCACAACCCACCACGGACCATGAACGAAATCGAACGCCGGCATCGGTACTGGCGCCGGAACCTGCGTTATCTGGGCGGGCTGCTGGCCGTCTGGTTTGCCGTCTCCTTCGGCTGCGGCATCCTCTTCGTCGACGCGCTCGACGCCGTCCGCGTGGGCGGCTTCAAGCTGGGCTTCTGGTTCGCGCAGCAGGGCGCCATCTACGTCTTCGTCGTGCTCATCTTCACCTACGTCTTCCTGATGAACCGGCTGGACCGGCGCTTCGGCGTGGACGAGCAGAGGTAGGAAAGGGAAAATGGGAAAGGGAAAATGGGAAATGCTTGAGGAGTAGCCACCATTTACCAATTCCCAGTTCCCAATAACGAAATCCCAATAACGAGTCCGGGACATGAGTGTACAGGCGTGGACGTTCGTGATGGTGGGGCTGTCGTTCGCCGTCTACATCGGCGTGGCGCTCTGGTCGCGGGCCAGCTCGACGGGCGAGTTTTACGTGGCCGGCGGGCGCGTGCCGCCTGTGCTCAACGGCATGGCCACGGCGGCGGACTGGATGAGCGCCGCCTCCTTCATCTCGATGGCCGGCCTGATCTCGTTCATGGGCCGCGACGGTGCGGTCTACCTGATGGGCTGGACGGGCGGCTACGTGTTGCTGGCGCTGCTGCTGGCGCCCTACCTGCGCAAGTTCGGCAAGTACACCGTGCCCGACTTCGTGGGCGACCGCTACTATTCGCAGGCGGCGCGCTTCGTGGCTGTCGTCTGCGCGCTCTTCGTCTCGTTCACCTACGTGGCCGGGCAGATGCGCGGCGTGGGCATCGTCTTCTCGCGCTTTCTGGAGATCGACATCAACCTGGGCGTGTTCATCGGCATGGGCATCGTCTTTTTCTACGCGGTGCTGGGCGGGATGAAGGGGATCACCTACACGCAGGTGGCCCAGTACTGCGTCCTGATCTTCGCCTACCTCGTGCCCGCCCTCTTCATCTCGCTGCTGATGACCGGCAGCCTGGTGCCGCAGATCGGCTTCGGCGACACGCTGGCCGACGGCTCGGGCCAGTACCTGCTCGACCGCCTCGACGGGCTGAGCCGCGAGCTGGGCTTCGCCGCCTACACCGAAGGCCAGAAAGGGATGCTCGACGTGTTCTTCATCACCGCCGCGCTCATGGTGGGCACCGCCGGGCTGCCGCACGTCATCGTGCGCTTCTACACGGTGCCCCGCGTCTCGGCGGCGCGCAGCTCGGCCGGGTGGGCGCTCGTGTTCATCGCGCTGCTCTACACCGCCGCGCCCGCCGTGGCCGCCTTCGCCCGGACGAACCTGCTCACCACCGTGGCCGACGTGCCCTACGCCGAGGTGCCGGCGTGGTTCAAAAACTGGGAGCAGACGGGCTTGATCGGTTTCGAGGACAAAAACGGCGACGGGCGCATCCAGTACGTCGGGCCGGGCGCGGCGGTCGAGAACGAGCTGCGCATCGACCCCGACATCATGGTGCTGGCCAACCCGGAGATCGCCCGGTTGCCCAACTGGGTCATCGGGCTGGTGGCCGCCGGAGGGCTGGCCGCCGCGCTCTCGACGGCGGCGGGCCTGCTGCTGGTGATCTCGACCTCGGTGGCGCACGACCTGCTGAAGAAGGGCCTCTTGCCCAGGATCAGCGAGCGGGGCGAGTTGCTGACGGCACGCATCACGGCGGGCCTGGCCGTGTGCATCGCCGGGTACTTCGGCATCAACCCGCCCGGCTTCGTGGCGCAGGTGGTGGCCTTCGCCTTCGGGCTGGCGGCGGCCTCGTTCTTTCCTGCCATCATCCTGGGGATTTTCTCGAAGCGGATGAACAAATACGGCGCCGTCGCCGGGATGGTCGTCGGGATCGTCTTCACGGCGGCCTACATCGTCTTCTTCAAGTTCACCCATCCCGAACTCAACACGCCGGAGCACTGGCTGCTGGGAATCTCGCCGGAGGGCATCGGGACGGTCGGGATGCTGCTCAACTTCGGCGTGGCGCTAGCGATCTCCGCGGTGACGCCGCCGCCGCCGCCGCCCATCCAGGCGCTCGTCGAGGAGATCCGCATCCCGCGCGGCGCCGGCGAGCCGCACGAACTCTCGGCGTGAAACCGCGCGCGAAAATCGTTGAAGACTTGAATCTCGCCTGCGCAGTGCTCAAATTAGCGCGCTGGCGTCCCCTCTACCCACCTCACCACCGGAGACCTGCCTCGTGGGAAACCTCGCGCTGCTCGACTGGCTCTTTATCGGACTCTACTTCGCCGTAATTCTGGGGGTGGCTTTCTGGGTCACCCGGCAGAAGTCCACGCACGAGACCTCGAAGGGATATTTTTTGGCGGGGCGCAACGTCGGCTGGTTCGTCGTCGGGGCGGCGCTCTTTGCCTCCAACATCGGCTCGGAGCACCTGGTGGGGCTGGCCGGCACCGGCTTCGGCAGCGGCGTGGCGGTGGGGCAGTTCGAGGTGCTGGCCTCGCTCATCCTGCTGCTGCTGGGGTGGCTCTTCGTGCCCTTCTACCTCAAAAGCGGCGTCTTCACGATGCCGGAGTTTCTGGAGCGGCGCTACTCGGCGGGTGCACGCGGCTACCTGGCGGGCATCTCGATCGTCGGCTACGTCTTGACGAAGATCTCGGTGACGCTCTACGCCGGCGGCATCGTCTTCGAGGTGCTCCTCGGCGGCGGCTTCTGGACGGGCGCGCTGATCATCGTCGTCGTCACGGGCGTCTACACGGTGCTGGGCGGGCTGCGGGCGGTGCTCTACACCGAGATGCTGCAGACGTTCATGCTGGTGGGCGGCTCGGTGCTCGTGACGCTGGTGGGCATGGGGCAACTGGGCGGCTGGGACGTGCTGCGCGCCAGCGTCGAGAGCAGCTTCTTCGACATGTGGCTGCCCATGACGCACCCCGAGTTTCCGTGGACGGGCATCCTCTTCGGGGCGCCCATCCTGGGGATCTGGTACTGGTGCACCGACCAGTTCATCGTGCAGCGCGTATTGAGCGCCGGCGGCATCGACAACGCGCGGCGCGGGACGGTCTTCGGCGGCTTCCTGAAGCTGCTGCCGCTGTTCATCTTCGTGCTGCCCGGCATCGTGGCCCTGGCGCTGGTCCAGCAAGGGCAACTCGAACTGGCCCGGCCCGACCACGCGCTGCCCGAAATGATCCGGAGCCTGCTGCCGGTGGGCCTGCGCGGGCTGGTGGTGGCCGGCTTCCTGGCGGCGCTGATGAGCTCGCTCGCGGCGGTCTTCAACTCGTGCTCGACGCTCATCACCTGGGACGTGTACCGGAAGCTGCGGCCCGACGCCTCGGAGGCCCGCCTGGTGCTCGTGGGCAAGGTGGCCACGGGGGTGCTGGTGGTCTTCGGGTTGGCCTGGATCCCCTTCATGCAGTACATCTCCGACCAGCTCTACGTCTACCTGCAGAGCGTGCAGGCCTACATCTCGCCGCCGATTGCCGCCGTCTTCTTGATCGGCATCTTCTGGCGGCGCGTAAACGGGCGGGGGGCCATCGCCTCGCTGCTGACGGG
>JBFGTT010000087.1:0-9375 GCA_041565995.1 Rhodothermales bacterium | reverse complement strand
TCCTGCTCCGGCGAGTTGGACTTGTTGAACGGGTAGCCGACGTTGATGCTGTAGACTTGCAGGCGTCCGTAGAGGCGTTCGAACGGATCGGCCAGCGGCACCGTGCGCGGCGCGCGCGCGACGCCCCGGCGTGCCAGGGCCGGATGCTCCTTGAGCGCTTCGAAGAAGGCGCCGGCTATGGCGTCGTAGGCGTCGTAGTTGGGGTGGAGGTGGTCGGCGAAGAACGTCTCGTCTTCGACGCGGCTGGCGCTGGAGGCCGCCGCGAGGGCCTGCACGTCCACCAGCGTGCCGAGGCCGTCGCGGGCGAAGGCGCGGAGGATCTCGTTGAGGGCTTCGGGCGCCCGGAAGCGGATGTCGTCCTGCTCTTTGGCCAGCAGGAAAGCGCCGCGCGCGCGCAGCGTGTCGCCCCGTTCGAGCAGCGTGAAGCCCTGCGTGTAATCGGCCCAGGCGTGCTCGTTTTCTCCCAGCGGGGGCTGGTCCTTGAGGTTGGAGGCGAGCGTGCCGAGGTAGACGGGGATGCCGGCCTGCCGGAACGTCTGGAGCGCGTCGCGCAGGTTGGCTTCGAACTGATCCAGCCCGGCCTGGTACGTCGGGCTGCCGAGGCTGATCTGCGCGTCGCGGATCATCCGGGTCATGAGGCTGCGCCCGTCGCCGCGTCGGGGCGCCAGGGTGGCCAGCAGGCGTTCGAGTTGGCGGTAGAGCACCAGGCGCTTGAGGCGCAGCACCAGGCGCTTCACCCAGATCCGGTTGCCAAGCGCGTTGACGGTGCTGCCGGCGCCGAAAGCGCCGTAATACTCGTTGTGGCCGCTGTAGAGGACGACGGCGTCCGGCTGCTGCGCTACGACGGCCTCCTTCAGATCCCAGAGGGCGTAGCTGTTGGCCGCCGTCACGCCCAGGTTGATCACCTCGACGGGCTGCCCCACGGCCTCGGCCTCCAGACGCGCTTGCAGGTGCGCCGGGAAGCCCAGGTAAAACCGGTACGGGAAGCCCGCCACCGACGAGCCGCCGAGGACCATCACCCGGAACGCCCCCGCCGGCTTCTCTGTGCGGAACGGGTCGAAGGCGACGACCGGCTCGAAGGTCTCGTTGAAGTAGCGGCGGAAGTAGGCGGCGTTGAGCTTCTGGTAGCCCGCCTGGCCGGGCACCGCCGCAAAGACCGGGCGCTCGGCCTGCCCCACGCCGGCCCAGCGGAGCGCGCCTTCGAGCGCGCCGAAGAGCACGAACGGGATGCCCACTGCCAGGATCGTAAAGACCAGCCGCTTCATGCCTGCCCTTCCCGAAAAGCCCGTGATGCGGTTAGAAGTTGCGGAATCCCGTCTTGAGCTTCGTCTCCAGGTACTCGGCGATCTCTTCGATGTACGCCTCGCGCTCTTCGGTCAGGGGCACCCGCGCCCACGCGCCTTTGTCCCAGACGCGGGTCTCTCCCACAAACTGGACGCTGAAAGACTCGGAGCCGCCGCCGAGGCGGTTGCGCGGCCGGGCCGAGACGGTGATGCGGGTCTGCACCCTGGGATACCCAAGGGCCTGCTCGTCTTCGAACGACGCGTGGTCTTTCCACTCCGTCTCGAGCAGGATGTCTTCAGAGGAATCGACCTGCCGCTGGTAGCGGTAGCCGTAGCGGGTCACGAGGGTCTCTTCGGTCTCGCGCAGGATGTCGAGCCGCGTGGCCGAGCCGAGGCTCTCGCGGTAGGTGCTCGCCTTGAAGGATTTCTGTGCCTCCGACGCGCCGGCGCAGCCCGCCAGCAGCCCGACGACCAGCACGAGCACGGCGTAGGGGGTCAGCTTCGACATGGTGTACCTCGCAAATGCGTTGGTGATTCGACGGTTGCCCGGACGCATGCAGAGAGGCCAACACGCGCGTCCGTGCTGGCCTCTCTACGATCAGGCGATGACGTCAGGATGGAGCCGCCCGTTGTCAGTAGGGCCGGGGGTCCATCGTCCGCCGTCCCATCTCGGGGCCTTTCTTCCAGGCGCCGGGCGTAGCGGCGGCTGCCTGCCCGCCGGGACCGCCGAAGGTGTAGATCTGCAGCGCCAGCGTCTCGAGCTCTTTGCCGGGAATGGGAAAGTGGTAGGGCGTGTTGAGCACGAGGTCGCCCCAGCCCCGGTCGTCGAAGAAGGCGACGCCGGCGCCGGTGAGGAAGGCCTCGATGCGCTTCTCGTGCTTGAGCTTGGACCAGAGGCTGGCGCCGTCGAGGTGGCTCTGCGGGTCGTCCGGCGTGCCGACCGGGTCGGAGCCGGTGGCCGGGTTCAGCTCGCCGCGCGCCACGCGGGTCTTGTTGATGAGCGCCGCCACGTCGCCGGCGGAGCCGCCCATGCGCAGCATCGCTTCGGCCCGCAACATGTCCATCTCCGGGATGACCATCGCCGGCATGGGGCCGTTGGAGTTGTCATCGCGGTAGTACTTGTAGCGGAAGTGGTTGTGCGAGGAGTAGTGGTAGGTGCCGCGCGCCGGCGGGAACGGCCCGTTGTCGCCCTGATACTGGAAGTCCTTGCCGCTGACCGTCGGGTCGGTGGCGCTGCCTACGATGCGGCGGTCGGCGGTGCGCACGTCGAAGACGAGGCGGTCTTCGAGCGGCGTGTCGAGCCATTCCTGGAAGCAGTTGATCTTGCCGTCGCCTCCGTCGCACACCGACTCGTCGGCCGGGCCGATGGTGTAGTAGTCGGCGCGTGCCCAGGTGCGGCCTTCCGAGCCGGCCCACTTGAGGCAATCCCACTCGCGGTTGCCGTCGTCGTCGGAGATGGGGGCGAAGTCCTCGGTGATGCCGGCGTTGACGCGGCGCATCACCTCGGCCCAGTCCACGGCGGCGCGTTCGGCCGGGGTGCGCGCCACCTGGGCCAGGAAGCGCGCGGCGTACGAGTTGGCGATGCGGATGAGGCGCTCGGCGGGCACGTTCAGTCCGTAGATCCAGTCGTCAGTGGCCGAGATGGTAAAGGCGGCGTTGCCCCGGTTACGCTCGGCGATGGCGATGGCTTCGTCGAGGAAGCGGATGGCCTCGTCCATCACTTCGTTGTAGGGCCGCGCCGGCAGTTCCACGGTGCCGAGGGCCACTGCTTCGAGATCGACGGTTTCATCGACGACGAAGGCCTGGTCGAACTGCAAGGCCAGCCAGCCGTGCAGCAGGCCCATCGAGAACTTGGCGAAGGCTTTCAGGCGGTCGGTGTTGATGCCGTCGCGCGTGAAGGCGTTGTTGTCCGGGCTGTCCGCCTCCTCGGCTGCCTGGATGGCCAGCAGCCCGTCGATGGCGTTGGAGATGCCCCGGTAGTTGTCGAACCAGGGGGTTTCGGTGGAGGCCCGGCGGGAATACGAGGGGCTGTTGTTCCAGGCGATGCGCGGCTCGCTGGACATGTCGCGCATGCCCCAGTTGGCCCAGGAGCACGAGTGCTGGTCGGCCATGGTCGAGAGCATGGGGCCGCCGTTGCAGCCCTGCGTGGCGTTCCAGAACTCGGAGAAGGTGTTCGAGACGAGGGCCTGCACGTCGCCCGGCTCGGCCAGCGCCAGCTGACGGTCCGGGTTGTTGGGGTTGTCAACGGCAAGGTCCTGACAGCCTCCCAGCATGAGCAGCACCAGAAGCGCCGGCAAGTAGCGGGTCGTTTTCATGGGAGTGTGTATTTTGGTCGGGAAGGTGGGTGGGGCGTGCGCAAGGCGGGCAGCCTGCGGCGTTGCCCCGCCGCAGGCTGCCGCGTGCGCTAGAACTGGAACTCCAGCTTGCCCGTGAGGGTGCGGAAGATCGGGTAGCCAAAGTTATCGACGCGGTAGAGCGAGGCGTCGCCGCCTACGCCGCCGCCGCCCGACGTGGTGCCCACCTCAGGATCGAAGCCCGTGTAATCGGTGATGGTCAGCAGGTTACGCCCGATGAGGCTGATCGAGACCTGGTTGAGCGCGTTGCCGAAGACCCGCTGCAACTGCCGCCGGTTGAACGTGTAGCCGAGCGAGAGTTCGCGCAGCTTCAGGTAGGTTCCGTCTTCGATGTAGTGGGTGTTGATGGCGGTGGCGTCGTAGAGCGTCTCGTAGTAGCTGATGGGCTTCTTCAGCTCTTCCGGCTTCTCGGACTGGTCCTGGTCGGCGTTGCGGCCGTCGCGGTAGCTCCACTGCTTGGTGAAGTTGTAAACGTCGCCGCCGACCTGGGCATTCCAGAGCATGTGGGCGTGCAAGCCCTTGAAGCGGAAGGTCGTCGAGAAACCGAGGTTGTAGTCCGGCAGCACGTTGCCGATCTCGACGAAGTCGCTGCTGGTTTCGGGATCGACGAACTTGAAGGGGATCCCGAAGAGGCGGTCCGGCGAGCCGTCGCCGTTGGTATCGACCTGGGTGCCCCAGAGCTGTTTGCTGAAGCCGTCGCGGAAGGTGTTGCCCGAGCCGACGGGCACCAGGTAGCCGTCGTCGTTGACGTCGAAGGCGCTCGGATCGGCCCCGGCGGGCAGTTCGCTCACGTTGGTGAGCCACTTGTTGCCGTACATGGCGCCGAGGATCTCGCCGTCGCGGAAGAAGAAGGCCGTTTGCGGGCCGCCTCGGAAGGCGTTGGCGTCGAACTCGGTGATCTCCTGGCGCGTGCGGTCGAACGTGAAGCCCAGGTCCAGGCTCACGTCGCGCGAGCGCAGCACGTTGGCGTTGAGCGTCAACTCGAGGGTGTTCGATTCGAGCGTGCCGGCGTTGCGCCACTGCGCGGAGAAGCCGAAGTAGCCGGCCAGGGGCACGCGCAGCAACTGGTCCTCCACCCTCGACTTGGCGTAGACGGCTTCGAGGAAGAAGCGGTCGAGGAAGCTCATTTCCAGGCCGGCCTCCTGCTCGGTCTGTAGTTCCGGCTTGAGGAACGAGTTGCCCAGGGTTTCCTTGCTGATGGTGCCGTTGTCGAGCCGGAAGACCTCGTACTGGGCCTCGAAGCCGGGCCGCCCGCCGGCGGTGCCCAGCGAGAAGCGCAGCTTGAACTCTTCGACGGCGTCCTTGATGGGCCACCAGGCTTCCTCCGAGAGGCGATAGGCCACGGCGGCGCGGTAGTAGGTCTGCCAGCGTTCCTGCGAGCCGAAGAGCGAGCTGCCGTCGCGGCGGATCAGGAAGTCGGCGATGTACTTGTCGGCATAGTCCGCCCCCAGCGTGGCGTAGAGGCCGTCGGAGCGGATGGTGGACTTGAACGACGAGATGTCCCGGTTGCCCTCGGGCGGCTGCTTGACGTTCGAGAGGTCCTTGATGCCCAGCGAGACCAGCCCGGTGCCGAAGATGGCCTCGAAGTACTCGTCGGCGCTCTCGACCTGGTACTTGAGCTGCGACCGGGCCGTCAGCCGGCCGAAGCTGCGCCGCAGCGAGACCGTCACGTCGGCGTTGAGGGCTTCGACGAAGGCGTTGCGCCGCTCGATGCGGCCCTCGTTCTCGGAGCCGGGGTCGATGGTCTCAAAGCCCCGGTCGTAGAACTCGGTGCCGTCGTCGTCGAGGCGGTCGTAGCTGAGCGTGCTTTCGAGTTCGATCCAGTCGTAGGGGCTGTAGCGCGCCCGGAAGTTGCCCAGGATGCGCGAGCGCTCCCGCCCGATGTCCGCATTTTCGACGACGTAGAGCGGGTTTTCCTCGACGGCCAGCGGGTCGGCCTTGACGATCAACTGGCCGTTGTCGTCACGCCGGGCCAGGTTGACGATGGGGCTGGTAAACATCAGCCCGAAGAACGGGTTGATGGCGCCGCCCTGCGTCACCTGCGTCTCGTCGCTCTTCGACTGCGCGTAGCGTGCCGAGGCGCCGATGCTCAGGTTGTTGAAGATGCGGTGGTCGAGGTTGAGCAGGAAGCTCTTCTGGCCGTAGCCGTCGGTGCCCTTGACCACGCCGTCCTGCTGCAAGTTGGTGAAGGAGACGTGGAAGTTGGTCGAGGCGCTGTTCTGGCTGACGGAGATGTAGTTGGTGTAGGTGTTGCCCGGATCGAAGAACTCGGAGAAGGCGTCGAAGGTCTCGCCCGAGAGCGAGTACTTCTTGTCGTAGAACGAGACGCCGCCGAGGATCTTGTCGGGCAGCACGCCGGGGCCGAAGCCGTTGGAGAGGATCGTCGTGCCGGGGATGCACTCGGCGTCGTCGGGCCGGCAGGCGTTGACCTGCCCGTCGGCGTTGAGGAACTGCCCCTGCGCGTTGATCTGGAAGTTGTGCGCCGTGTTGGCCCGCAGGTCTTCGGGCAAGTCGCTGATGCCGAACTCGTTGCGGACGGTCACGCGGGTCTGGTTGAGCGGGACGTTGGTGCCGCGCTTGGTGGTGATCTGGATGACGCCGTTCTGCGCGCGCGAGCCGTAGAGCGAAGAGGCCGCCGCCCCCTTGACCACCTCCATGCTCTCGATGTCGAGGGCGCCCAGGTCCACCTGGTCGGCGCCGAGGATGACGCCGTCGACGATGAACAGCGGCTCGGAACTGCCGGTGATGCTGGTCGAGCCGCGCAGGCGCACCGAGTAGCCGGTGCCCGGCTGGCCGCTGTTCTGGAGCACCGAGGCGCCGGCCACCTTGCCCTGCATCGAGCCGATGGGGCTGCTGGCCGGGGCCAGTTCCAACTGGTCGGCTTCGAGCTTGGCGACCGTGAAGGGCAGCTTCTTCGTCGGCGTGGCGCTCGTGACGCCCGTGACGACCACCTCGTCGAGCTTGAGCAGATCCTCCCGGAGCGTGAAGTTCTCCGTCATGGTGCCGGCTGCGAGCGTGACGGTGCGGGACTGCGGGCTGTAGCCGAGGTACTTGGCCGTCAGCACCACGCTCTGCCCGACGCGCGAGGCGGGTACGTCGAAGGCGTAGCGCCCGCTGATGTCGGTGGAGGCGCCCAGCACCAGCCGCTCGATGACGACGTTCGCGCCGATGAGCGCCTCGCCCTCCATGTCGGTCACTGTGCCGGTGATCGTGATGACCTGCCCCACGGCAAGGCCGGGGAGCAGCAGCAGGCACCAGCACGCTGCGAGTAGCTTTCGTTTCATGGCGTCTTCCGATGAGTGGGTAAAAGAACAGGGTGTGAGGGGACGCAGAGCGGCTGCGGCGGGGGCACCACAGCAAACCCGAGGGCGAGACGACGCCGCGCGGTTTTCCCAGAACCGGCGGCGCACGCGCACGGGGGACAGACGCCCTGCGCGAGGGCTAAGCGATCCTGGCAAGGCGCCGGCAAGCGGGGGGCGGTGGGTGGCGCGTTACAAGATCGCTACGAATGGAGGGAAGATACTGTTTTTTTCCGGAAGGATTCAAGGCATTGTAACCGCCCCGCCTATCTTTTCGTGGGGCGCTGGCTTGCGGCGCCCCGGCAACGCAGCCCTGCGCTACCGCCGCACGAGCGTCAACGGCAGCATACGTTCGACCTGCCGGCCCGTGACGCCGTCGGTAACCCGCACCACCACGTCGAGCGCGCCGGCGCCTTCCCACGCCTTCAGATCCAGCAAAATCGACTCGCGCGCGGTGCGGCTGGCGCCGGTGTACGCCGTCTTCGCCGAGATGCGATCCTCCCGGCCCCGGCGCAGCAGTGTGCCCTCCCGGCGCCACGTCATCTCGTATTCGACGGTGAATCGCGTCCGGTCGTCGGCGTCGAAGGCGAGGTGGTAGACTTCGAAGTAGAGTAGCAGCGGCGTCTGCGCTTCGATCTCGGAGAAGGGGAAGAGCGTGGCGTTTTCGAGGAGGCTGTCGGCCCGTGCCGCCTGCTGCGGATCCAGCATCACCATCGGCTTGAGGTCGCTCATCTCCAGGATGCGCTCGTCGTTGCGCAGCGCGCGCAGCGTGTCGGCCCGGAACGTGGCGGCTTTGACGGCCATCCCCAGCGAGACGGGCAGGCCGCGCTCGTCGAGCCTGGTGGTGTACTGATCCCACTGCAGCGCCACGTGGAACAGGCCGGTATCTCCGCGCACGGTGTAGACCTGCGGGGCCAGCGCGGCCTCCTGCGCATCGCCCAGTTCGGCGGCGAGGTAGCGCTTGTAGTGGACGGCGCGCTCGCGGTAGTCCTCGGCCTGTTGCACGATGGTGGTCAGCAGCAAATAGTCGTCGGCGTCGTAGCCCTCCTCCTGCAAGCGTTTGCGCATGCGCTTCGAGGGGTGCAGCGCGCCGGCGGGCGCGCCCCAGTAGATCTCGGTGCGCGTGGTGCCGTCGTCGTCGAGGAAGCGCGCCACGCGGGCGAGCATCGGTAGCGGCTCCACCTCGTCGAAGGCGTTCGAGTAGGAGCGGGGCACGTAGTCCTCGCGCTGCAGGCGCAGTTGCTCGTCTTCGGTGTGCCCCTGCATCAAAAAGCGCTGGGCGAAGAGGTCGGGCCGGTCGGCAGGAAAGGCGGCGCCGGGCAGCGTGGTGCTGCTTAAGTCCGACGCCGAGCCGCCGGCGAGGGCGTCCTGGAGGGCCTGCGATGCGTCGTCGTTGCCGGCGGCTTCGACGCTCCGGTCGTCGGTCTGGAACGCCTGGGCCGTCTGCGCGGCGATCTCGGCCTCGTCGAGCAGGCTCGCGAAGGCGGCTACGTCCTGGTAGCGCGCGCTGAAAGCGGGATGGTAGAGCGCGAGCTGGCGGTAGATTTCATCCATCGTGCGGACGGCGGCGCGGGCCTTGCGACGCCCGCGCTCGGAGCTGCCCAGGCCGTTGCGCAAGACCGACGGCAGCAGGTCGCTGACTTCGCCCAGGCGGTAGCCGCGCCCCTGCTTGACGAAGAGAAACTGCGCCGCCTCGTCGATGTGCTCGTAGTACCAGAACTCGTTTTCGGGAAAGTCGGAAGCGTTGATGGTCAGGCTGCGGTCGATCACCTTGTTGCGCAGGTTCATGCTGTCGAAGGGGACGTTCGTGGCGCGGGAGGGAGCGCCCAGGCGGAGGTAGACGCGGCCTCGGTCGTCGAAGTCGCCGTCGGGGCGATAGTGGGCCTCGGCGTAGCGGAGGCGCCGGAGGTGCTCTTCGAGGCGTTCGTTGTTGCGCGTGGCGGGGGCTACGTCCTGGCTGCGCCACCAGGCCGCCAGGCGGGCGCCGGCGTCGTGGGCCAGCGCCGCCAGGCCCCGCGCTTCGAGGCGGTCGAGACCGGTCTGCTGCCGGAGCGCGTCGGGCGCGACGACGGCCAGGGCGCGCAGGTGCGCGTGCAGGAGGTCGGCGGCCTCGCCGTCGTAGGGATGGCCGTCCACGCTGGCGATGAATTGCAGGTAGGCACGCGCAGCCAGCGGATAATCCTCGCCGTGCTGCCCGGCGAAGGTCACGCGCACGAAGGCGTCGTTCAGGCGCGGATCGAAGCGCCCGGCGTCGTCGAGGGCGGTGAGGCCCTCGCGCCAGACTTCGCGGGCGCTCTCGGCGTCGGCGGCGGCTTCGTAGGCACGGCCCAGCCAGTAGGCCGCCGCGCCGTGCACGGCGGAGACGTAAGCCGGCTCGCTCTCGAAGACGCGCTCCAGGGCGTCGATGGCGGCCTCGGCCTGCCCGGCTGCGAACGCCTC
>JBFGTT010000086.1:0-9427 GCA_041565995.1 Rhodothermales bacterium | reverse complement strand
CCCGATGCCGGGGATAGATCCGGGAGCGCAAGAACACACTTGGTAATATACACAGATCCATTTATATTGGTAATATCACCTTACCAATTCTTCAAACTCTCGGCGTTGAAAGGATGACGACGTTCCGCTACCTGCCGGCCGTCTTGCTCTCACTGCTCCTCGTGCCCTCCGTCGCGGGGCAACAAATCTCGAAAGAGGAACTCGTTTTATTGACGCCTCAATGGACCGGGGAACGATTCGCTGATGGGCGCCCCCGCGTTCCCGATGACCTCCTCGAACGGATGAAGCTGGTTACCCTGGAGGAAGCCTGGGCCGTGCTAAGAGGGGAAAACTTCAATCATCAGTACGAGGACGGCTGGATGATGATTAACCCGGACAGCGTCCTCGTCGGCAGAGCCGTCACGGCTATTTTTGTGCCGGGCAGGCCCGATATCCATCGCGTACTCGACGACAAAGGCCACAATCAGGATGGGCGCATCAAGTCTCAAAACTCATGGCCTATCGACCTGCTCGTGCCGGGCGACGTCTACGTGGTGGATCAATTCGGAGCGCACGAAGACGGGCCGACCATCGGGGATAACCTGGGCAATTCGATCTACGCCAAATCCGGCAATGGGGTGGTCTACGACGGCGCCCTGCGCGACCTCAGCGGCCTCAAAGAAATCGGTTCGTTCACGTCTTTCTTCCGGAGTTATCATCCGTCCCATCATCTGAACAATCCGGACGGCGCGCTCAACACCACCTTGATCGGGATCAACCAGCCCACGCGCATCGGCAAAGCGACCGTCATGCCCGGCGACGTGGTGTTGGGACGAGACGGCGGGGTCATCTTTATCCCGCCGCATCTGGCCGAGCGCGTGGTCACCACGTCGGAAATCGTCCGGCTCCGCGACCTGTTCGGGCATCAACGCCTGCGCGAACAGGTCTACACCCCCGGCCAAATCGATTCGCGGTGGTCCGACGAGATTGAGCGGGATTTTTCGCAATGGCTCAACGATCACATCGATGAACTGCCGGTTGCCAAAGAACAAATTCAGGCCTACCTCAAAACCCGAACCTGGTAAACGTCACAGCCTCGCAAAACCATGAAAAAAAAGCTCAGCAGACGTTCATTTCTGGCTCGAAGCGCCGTGGTCGGCGCGTTGGCTGCCGCGCCGGGCGCCGGGTTCGGGCGCGGCCTGCAAGCCGCCGTCGAGCGCGCCAACCTGGCCTCTCGTCCGTCGGACCTGGAGATTACCGACATCAAATGCGGCTTTATCCGGAACGGGCACGGCCTCTTCGTGAAGGTCTATACCAACCAGGACCTCTGGGGTTGTGGGGAGGGGGTCGATGCCACGCCGGGCACCTATCACCTGGTCAAAATGTTCGGCCAGCGGCTGCGAGGGAAAAACCCGCTGAACGTGCATCGGCTGTTCGAAGACATTCGACGGTCCGGCTTTTTTGAAGGCGCCCAGTCCGGCATGTACGTCGCGGTGCTTTCGGCGGTAGAGACGGCGTTGTGGGACCTGGCGGGCAAGGCGCTGGGCCTGCCGGTGTATCAGTTGCTGGGCGGCAAGTTTCGCGATAAGATCAGGGTGTACCTCGATACCGCCCTCTATCAATTCCGGCTGCCCTCGCCGGAGCAATTTGCTGAAAGTGCCACCGAAGCCGTGAAAATGGGGTTTACGGCCATCAAGTTTGACCTCGATCAAGGCAACGACCCGAACAAGTACGACGCGTACAACTGGACGGCCAGCCCCGCCGAGTTGCAACGGATGGTCGATCAGATGACGGCCGCCCGCGAAGCCGTGGGGCCGAACGTCGATATCTGCGCAGACATGCACGGCCGCTACGACGCCCCTACCGCGCAGCAAGTAGCCCGGCGCATGGAGCCGCTCAGCCTGATGTGGCTGGAAGAGCCGATCCCGGCAGAAAACGTAGAGGCGTACAAATACATCACCGAATCGACGAGCACCCCCATCTGCGCCGGTGAAAACCTGTACCTGGCGCATGGCTTCCGACGGCTGCTCGAACTGGGCGCCGTCGACATCATCATGCCGGATTTGCAGAAAGCGGGCGGATTGGGCGAAGGGCAGCGGATCGCCAATCTGTCGAACTTGTACTACGTGCCTTTCGCGCCGCACATGGTGGCCTCGTATCTGGGCGCCATGGCGTCGTGCCACGTGTGCGCCTCGGTGCCCAACTTCATGATTCTGGAATGGCAAACGTATTTCCACGCCAATCCGATGTTCAATGAAATCGTATCTTTCGAGGGGCCGATGGTGGAGAACGGGTTCATTCCGCTCTCGGAAAAGCCGGGGATCGGCGTGGAGATCAATGAGGAGGGGATGCGCAGGTACGCGACGGAAGGGATTCCGTTTTTTGAATAACCCCATCTCCCCTCGCCGTCGTGCAAACCCTCTACAAAGCCTTCCTTCTCGTCGCCGCGCTCTGTGCGCTGGGTGTGGTGGGGCTGCTCGTCTTCGGACACGGCGCGGCCACCGGGCCGCTGGTGGTCGGGTTCTTCGTCAGCCTGGCCCTTGGTGGCCTGAGTGTCCCGTGGCTCCGTCAACTCGCCTTCACGATCTGGATTTTCGCGTCGGTCTCGGTGGCCCTGTTTTACCCACAGTATTTCCTGCGCGCCGGCGATTTTGAATTCACGAGACTCATCGTCCCGCTGATCCAAATCATCATGTTCGGCATGGGCACGTCGATGAGTCTGAAGGACTTCGGGGCCGTGGTGAAGATGCCCAAAGCCGTGCTCGTCGGGCTGATCTGCCAGTTTACCATCATGCCGTTGGTCGGCCTTACGCTGGCCTGGGGCTTCGGTTTTCCCGCTGAGATAGCCGCAGGGATCGTCTTGATCGGCTCCGTCTCCGGCGGGGTGGCCTCCAACGTGATGGCCTACATTGCCAGGGCCAACCTGGCGCTGTCCATTACCATGACGGCCATCGCCACGCTGGTTGCTCCGCTCATGACGCCGCTGCTGATGAAGGTGCTCGCCAACCAGTTTGTGCCCGTCGATTTTGTGACGATGATGATCAGCGTTGCCAAAATCGTGCTGGCCCCCATCGTGTTAGGGCTGCTCTTTAACAAGCTCATGCACGGCCGGGCCAAATGGCTGGACCGCGCCATGCCGATGCTCTCGATGGCCAGCATCGCGGTGGTGCTGACCATCATCGTGGCCTCGGGCCGCGATGCGTTGCTGACCATCGGGCCGTTGCTCTTCCTGGCTGCCATCCTGCATAACGCGACAGGTTATCTGCTCGGCTACTGGGGGTGCCGCCTTCTTGGGCTGGACGAACAATCCTGCCGCACGATCTCGCTTGAAGTGGGGATGCAGAACGGCGGGCTGGCAACGGGTATTGCGGTGGAGATGGGCAAGGTAGCCACGGTGGGGCTGGCTCCGGCCATCTTCGGCCCGTGGATGAACATCTCCGGCTCGGCGCTGGCGAACTGGTGGCGCAACAAGCCCCTCGCCGATGCGGCAATGACCGAGGCCGAGATCGCCTCGAAGATGGCTGTTTCCTAACAAGAAATAACGTGGCCTGCATGAAAAAGACGTTGCTAGAAACCCTGAGAGCAAAGGTGCTCGTCTCCGACGGCGCCATGGGCACCCAGCTTATGGCCGCCGGCCTCGAGCAGGGGGGCTGCGGCGAAATGTGGAACGTCACGCACCCGGACCGTGTGCTGGACATCCAACGTCGCTACGTTGAAGCCGGGTCGGATTGCCTGATCACCAATACCTTCGGCGGCAACGGGATCATGCTCAAGCGCCATCATCACTTCGAGGATCTGGTCGCCATCAACCGCGCCGCCGTGCACATCGCCCGCCGGGCCTTCGGCGACGGCGAAGGGTTCGTCCTCGGCGGCGTCGGTCCGGTCGGTGGCGTCATGGAACCCTACGGCGACCTCACCGTCGAGGACGTGCGCGAAGCCCTCCGCCTGCAAATCCAGGTCCTCGTCGAAACCGGCGTCGATGCCATCATCATCGAAACCCAGACGGCCCTGGAAGAAGTCGAGCTCGGCGTGGAAGCCGCCAGGGAGTTCGGCGCGCCCTGCATCATTGCCTCGCTGGCGTATGATCGCTCGCACGATGGGAGCTTTTACAAAACCATGATGGGTATCGCTCCGGAAACGGCGGCGGTGCACCTGGCTGCCATCGGCGTCGATGTTCTGGCGCTCAACTGCGGCACAGGCGTCGACATGGCCGTGGCCGAGCGCATCATCACCGCGTACAAGGAATCCGCAGAGTGCTTCACCATGGCCCAGCCCAACGCCGGCCTTCCGGTGCTGGAAAACTTCAAGGCGGTCTACAAACAAACCCCCGAAGACATGGTGGCGTCGCTCGACGACCTGCTGGCTGCCGGCGTCAACATCGTCGGCGGTTGTTGCGGCTCCACGCCTGCGCACATCCGCGCGATGCGTCGAAACGTCGACGCCTGGAATGCAAAATCGCAGGCGCCGGCGCAGGCCCCCCGTTCCCCCATCTCCTGAGCACGGCTCACGAATCATGAAACTACGTCTCCTCTTGCTCACGGCGCTCTGGGCCTCGGCCGCCACGGCGCAGGTGGATGCCGTGCAATCCGGCGTCTACCGGTGGACGGACACAGACGCGACCAGGCCTATCCTCGACGGCGTCACGACGCCGCTTGCACACCTGGAGATACGCGCCGTCACCCTGGCCCCCGGTCAGTCGTCCCCGCCCGGCCCTGCCCACGACGAACTGGAAGCCCTGGTCATCGTCAAGGAAGGCGCCCTGCGTGTCACCCTCGAAGGCCGGCAGGACGTGCTGGGTCCGGGCAGCGTGGCGGTGGTCCTTCCGGGAGATGCGCATGGTTTTGAAAACGCCGCGGACGCGCCCGTCACCTATTATCTATTTCGATACCGGTCCAAAGCCCCCGTGGACGCCGAACGAGGGCAAAACGCAGGCGGATCCTTCCTGGTCGATTGGAACGACGTGACGATGCAGGAGACGGAAACGGGAGGCAGAAGACAACATTTCGACCGGCCTACGACGATGTTCGAACGGTTCGAGATGCACGTCTCTACGCTGAATGTGGGCCTGACGAACCATGCCGCGCATACCCATCCCGCCGAGGAGTTTGTGCTCATCATCAAGGGCGAGGTAGAGATGCTCGTTGGCGAGACCTATCAGAAGGCGTCCCCCGGAGATATCATTTTTCTGGCGTCCCTGATACCGCATGCCCTCCGCAACATAGGCGGCGGTCCAACCGAATATTTTGCCTTTCAATGGCAGTAGGCTGAGAGGACGAAGAGACGAGGGAACGTATGGACGTGTGGACGAAAGGACGTAGGGACGAAAGAGGCTTCGTCGTTCGTCTATCGTCCGTCGTCTGTCGTCAAAATCGCGCTGGTAGCGTTTGCATGGCAAGAGGTTAGCGCCGTATCTTAAACGTTAAAGTAATCGATTACCTTCTCGACCCCGGTGCCCATGGAAAAACCCGTAACGCTCAAGCAGGTAGCCGCCGTCGTTGCTAAGAGTGTCGTCACGGTGTCCAAGGCGCTCCGGGATCACCCGGACATCAGCGCCGCGACGAAGGCGGAAATTGTCGCCACCGCCGAGGAGATGGGCTACACCCCCAACCTCATCGCGCGCAAACTCTCGTCTAAAGAAAAACGGACCATCGGGTTGATCGTGCCGAGGGTGGCGCATCCGTTTTTTTCAGAGGCCATCGACGCCATCTACGATGAAGCCCACCAACGCGGCTACGACATCTTTATGATGGTATCGGCCGAGGACGAGGACCTGGAAGAACACCACATCCGCACGCTGCTGGCCTTCCAGGTGGACGGTTTTCTCATCTCCGTGACCGAGCAGACCGGGGCACTGCCCACGGTGGATTCCATCCTGAAGCAAAACAAGCAGGTGGTGTTCTTCGATCGGATTATGGAGGGCAGCGGGTGCAGCAGCGTCGTGTGCGATAATTATCAGGGCAACTACGACCTGGTGTCCTTCGTGCTCGATAACGGCTATACCCGCGTCGGGCATCTTGCGGGCTACGCCACGAGCTACGTGAGCCGGGAAAGGCGGCGAGGCTTCGAGGATGCCCTACGGGCTCGCCAGATTCCGGTCAGGCCCGAATGGGTCGTCGAAGGAGGGTTCGATCAGCAGGACGGATACGCCGGTTTGATGAAAATGCACGCCTCGGGCGCGCTGCCGCAAATCATCTGCGCCGTCGGGTTTTCGGTGGCGATGGGTGCGCTCAAGGCCGTTCGCGAACTGGGCCTGGCGGTTCCCGAAGACCTGGAACTCGTCTCGTTTGGCGACAGCGTGTACAACGAACACATGAAGCCGTCCTTGACGGCGGTTCGCCTCGATCCCGGCGCTATTGGCCGCAGGGCCGTGGACCTGCTCATCAACCAGCTATCCGGCGCCGTCCAGGAAAGCCGGGAGATCGTGGTCCCGACGCAGTTGGTCGTTCGTGAAACCGGTTTGGGGCCTCGCGGCTGAGCCAAGACGCCGATGAGCGTAGACCTACATATCAATACGCAGCAACGCGCGGTCGCGCCCGGCTCGTCGTTGTTTGAGTATGCCGAGACGATGGGGGTGCGGGTGCCTACGTCTTGCCGCAAGCAGGGTAAGTGCAAGGAGTGTCTCGTCGAAGTGATCGAAGGCATGGAGCGTCTCTCGGCGCCTGTGGCTGAGGAAGCGCACCTGCAGGGCAATTTTCGGCTGTCGTGCCGGTCTCGGGTGGTAGCCGCGTCGGGCGTGGTGCGCTGTCATACGATGCGGCGCGGCGAGATGCGCATTGAAACGCAGGCGCTGCGGCTTCCCGCCAGCCACCGCACCTTGCAACTCGAACCGGCGGTGACGCGCGACGGAGACCGCGTGCTGTTGGACGGCGAGGAAATCGACCGCACCGACGGGCCGATCCACGGGCTGGCGATGGACCTGGGCACCACCACGGTGGTCTTGCGGCTGCTCAACCTGGAGACCGGCGAGATCATCGCGGATGCCTCGTTCGAGAACCCGCAGCGGTTCGGCGGCTCGGACGTCATGTCTCGGATTCATTACGACAGCGTGAACAAGGGCAGGCTGCTTCAGCGGACCCTGGCCGGCTACCTGACGCATGCCATCGAGGACCTGCCCGTAGACCCCTGCTCCATCTACGAAGTGGTGGTGGCCGGGAATTCGACGATGCGCGATTTGTTCTTTCGCCTGAGCGTCTATTCCATCGGCCAGAATCCCTATCAATCGCTCACCGAGATGGAGATGGCCGCCGGGAAGCGAACCGGCACCGCGCTTTCCGCCTCGCCGAAAAGACTCGGGTTGCCGGTTCATCCCAAGGCCCGCATCTACGGACTGCCGATCATCAGCGGGCACGTCGGCGCCGATGCCGCGGCCTGCATGCTGGCCGTCGATCTGGCCCAGGAAGAGCGGCTGGTGGCCCTCATGGACATCGGCACCAACACCGAGTTGATCGTCGGCAACAAAGACAGAATCCTGGCAACCTCTTGCCCCGCCGGACCCGCCTTCGAGGGAGGCAGCATCTCCTGCGGCATGCCGGGGTTGCCGGGCGCCATCGAAAAGGTGACCTTTCGCGCCGATGGATCCATCGCCAGTGAGGTCATCGGGGGCGGCGAGCCGGAAGGCATCTGCGGCTCCGGCCTGGTCGACCTGCTAAGTGAACTGCTGAGGCACGGGCAGATGAACCGGCTCGGCCGTTTCGAGGAGGGCGACGTAGCCATCGCACTGCACGCCGGGGCTGGCCGCGAAATCTATTTCCGGGAGCGCGACGTCAACGAACTGGCGCAAGCCAAAGGCGCCAACGTGGCGGGGCTGCACATCGTCATGAAGGAATACGGCATCGGCTTCGACGACCTGGACGTTTTTTATCTGGCCGGCGGCTTCGGTCGCCACTTGCGCGTGGCGTCCGCCAAAAGGATCGGTCTCATCCCCAACGTGGACGATGCGAAGATTCTTCAGGTCGGGAATGCGGCCATCGAGGGGGCGTGCATGGCCCTCCTCTCGCGCACGAAACGGCAGGAGTTGGAGGCGTTGGTCCGGCGAGTCGTTCACTGCCGGCTCGAAACAAACCCCGGATTCTTCGACTATTTCGTGGAGGGCTGCCAGTTCCATCCCGTCGAATCCTTGAACGTGCAGGCGGCTTGAACGCCGGGCCGAACGCTACATCTCGATGCTCGATACGCAGCCACATATCGATGTTCTGGAGGCCGAATACACGCGGCTATTAGGGTATCCACGGCAGCATATCATGACGGGACGCGCCCGTGAGCTTGCAACCTGGGCGCGGCGGTGGTACGCCGAAAACGGCGCGCCCTGGATCTACGCCCGCAGGACGGAAGCGCTGCACGTCTCGGACGAGGGGGTCCGCATCGACGGCATCGCGTTTCGCTCGGCGCGGCTACGCAAGCAACTGGCGGACGCGCAGGCGCATGCCGTGCTGCTGGTCGCCGTAAGCGCCGGCGCCGCGTGCGAAGAGAGAGCACGGCAACTCTGGCAGGAGGAAAAGCCCGACGAGTACTTCTTTCTCGAAGTGTACGGGTCGGCGGTCGTCGAGCATCTCGTTACCACGGCCGGCGCCCGGCTTTGTGCGTGGGCGGATCGAGAAGGGATGGCGGTGCTGCCGCACGACAGCCCCGGCTATGCCGGGTGGGACGTTTCGGAGCAACGGCGACTCTTGCAGCTTATCCGGGCGCACGACGACGGAGCGTTCCCGGCAGAGATGGAGGTCCTGGAAACCGGGATGCTCCGGCCTAAGAAGTCGCTGCTGGCGGTGTTCGGCATCACCGCGCACGTGGAGCAGGTGCAGCGCCTGACGGAGTTAATCCCCTGCGAGCGCTGCCCGTTGCCGGCGTGCCGCTACCGCCGGGTGCCGTACCAGCGTGTTCGTCGCCCCGTGGAAGACGTGAGCAAGCTGCAGGCGGGGGCCGGGCGGAACGCCGGGAATGGGGCCGTCTTGAACCATGAGGCCGCCTATTCGGTCAGTACGAAGGCGCTTCGCAAGTGGTCGCAGGAGCGTCTTCAGCTAACTATCTTGGAGGATCGGACCGTCGAAGCCCGGTTTCGCTACGAGGGCACGACGTGCTCCAACATGGGCCGCCCCCTGGCCTTCGATTACCGGCTGACCCTGGATTCGCCGGAAAACGGTTACCGCATCGTGGAGGCCTCGTGCACACCCGCGCCGGGGGACGACGGCTATACCTCGATGTGCAAGTATCTCAAAGACGCCGGGGCGCTGATGCAGGCCATCGAACAGGAGAAGCCTTTGCTGGGCCAGCCGCTCGATGTGGTGTTGACCTGGGAACGCCGGTTCAGCCCGGCGGGCTGCTATTGCGACGCCGCCGGCCGCACCCACAAGTGGGGCCTGACCCTGGAAGTCGTCCATTACGCCCTGGCGCAGGTTGAGAAACAGCTTCTTCGTGAACAAAAAGGCGATAACCTCCTGGAGCTTCAACCATG
>JBFGTT010000085.1:0-9436 GCA_041565995.1 Rhodothermales bacterium | reverse complement strand
TCGGTCATCGACGTGCTGCTGATGAAGCAACTCTCGTTCCCCCGCGACAAGCAGGGGCAGCCCGTCCTCGAAGACATCGCGCCCGAATTCCAGGAGGAGGCCGAAGCGCTGCACAACGCGCTCGTCGAAGACATCGCCGAGAACGACGAGAGCCTGATGGAACTGTACTTCGAGCAAGGCTCGCTCACCGAGGAGCAAATGCGCCAGGGCCTGCACGAGGCCATGCTCCGGCGGCAGCTCTTCCCCATCTTTGTCGCCAGCGCCACCGAGAACATCGGCGTCTCGCGCCTGATGAGCTTCATCGACAACGTCTGCCCCTCGCCCGCCGAGATGCCGCCCGCCGAGACCGTCTCGGGCGCCCCCGTCGAGGCCGACGCCGGCGGCGACCCGGTGGTCTTCATCTACCGCACGATGGCCGAACAGCACGTGGGCGACTACTCGTTCTTCCGCGTCTACAGCGGCACCATCGAGGCCGGCATGGACCTGGAAAACGCCCAGACCGGCGCCTCCGAACGCCTCGGCCAGCTCTACAGCCTCAACGGACGCGAACGCGACAGCGTGCCCAAAATGGTGGCTGGCGACCTCGGGGCGCTCGTCAAGCTGCGCGACACGCACACCAACAACACCCTCCGGCGCAAAGGCTCCGACGTGGTCGTCCAGCCCATCGCCTACCCCCAACCGCGCTACCGCACCGCCATCCGCGCCGTTCACGAGGGCGAGGAGGACAAGATGGCCCAGGGCCTGCACAAGCTCGTGGCCGAAGACCCGTCGCTCGAAGTCATCCATGATCCGCACCTGAGCCAGATCACGCTCGGCGGGCAGGGCGAGTTGCACCTGAAGATCGCCCAGTACCGCCTCAAGAACAATTCGAGCGTGGAGGTCGACTACACGCGGCCCCGCGTGGCCTACCGCGAGACCGTGCAGAGCCAGGCCCGCGCCTCCTACCGCCACAAGAAGCAGACCGGCGGCGCCGGCCAGTTCGCCGACATCTCGATGATGATCGAGCCGTTCGACGGCGAGTTTCAGCCCCCGCGCGACATCACCAAGCGCGGCGAGGCCGAGGTAGAGACCGGCTGGGGGGCGAAGATCCACTTCGTCGACGCCATCGTCGGCGGGGTGATCGACATGCGCCGCTTCTTCGGGGCCATCCAGAAGGGCGTGCTCGAAGCCGCCCCCACCGGCCCCATCGCCGGCTATCCCATCGGCAACGTGCGCGTGGTCATCTTCGACGGCGGCATGCACTCGGTGGATTCGAACGAGAACGCCTTCAAGACCGCCGCGCGCATGTGCTTCCGCGACGCCTTCCGCGAGGCCAGCCCCGTCATCCTCGAACCCATCTACAACGTCGAAGTGACCGTGCCGGATACCTACACGGGCGACGTCATCGGGGATCTGAACACGCGGCGGGCGCGCATCCAGGGCATCGAGGCCGAAGGCATCTTTCAGAAGATCAAGGCGCAGGTGCCCGAAGCCGAACTCTACCGCTACTCGACCTCGCTGCGCTCGATCACGCAGGGGCGCGGGATCCACAGCGCCTCCTTCAGCCACTACGAGGCCATGCCGCGCCACGTGCAGGACCAGGTGGTGGCCGACGCCGAAGCCCTGGCCGAAGCCTGACGAAGGGGCCCTTTGGGGGGGCGTGTTGAGGCGTTACGGTGTTGGAGTTACTCCAACACTCGAACACGCCAACACCTGAACACGCTGAGCCGGCCATGCGGGCGCACTATCGGAAAACGTTCGGGCGTGTCGTGGCGCTGCTCTACACGGCGGGCACGGTGATGCAGGTGCTGCAACTCATCGTCCGCTTCGACTGGCAGGACATGCCCTTCTTCGCCGATGTCGCCATCGTCGGGGCCGGCGCCTACGGGGGCCTCGGCCTGGTGGTCTTCGCCCGCGAGATCGCTTACCGGGGCGCCTGGGAGCGGGTCGTCCACGGGCTGATGATCCTGCACCTGCTCGCCTCGGTGGCGCTGCACGTGTGGATCCTGGCGGCGGGCAGCCATGCGGTGCTGGCCATCTTCCCCTACGGCTACAGCTTCTTCGCGGCGGCCTATTTCGGCCTGTTCGCCTGGCGCGCCTGGACGATGCGGCTCCGGGTGCACCCCTGAAGCGGCCGTGGCGCGGCAGCCGGCACGCCCGTATCTTCGGGCAGCGCCCCCTCCATTGCCCGCACCGGACGACATGGCCAACACGCAGCGCGACGCGGCCCTCGACGAAGCCGTCTGGGACGACCTGCCCCCCATCACCCGGCCCGTCTACGGCATCGACGAGCAGCCGGCGCGCCTCTGGGAACGCCTGCTCTACGGCTGGCAGCACACGCTGGTGGACATCTCGCCCTTCGTGCTGCCGCTGGCCGTGGCCGCCGCGCTGGGCATGACGGCCTCCGAAGAGGCGCAGTTCATCAACTTTTGCCTCTTCTCGATGGGCGTGGCTACGCTGATCCAGACCACGCTCGGCAACCGGCTGCCCATCATCCAGGGGCCGTCGGCCACGCTGACGGGCACGCTGGCGCCGCTGGCCGGGCAACTGGGCGCGCCGGCCATGTGGGGCGCCGCCTTCGCCGGCGGCCTCGTCGAGATGCTCGTGGGCGCCTCGCGCCTGCTCAAGTACCTCAGGCGGCTCTTCCCGCCCGCCGTTGCCGGCGTGGTGATCCTCAGCATCGGGCTGGCCCTCGGCGGACTGGCCGTACGCCTGAGCCTCGGCGACGGCGCGGCGGCCAACGTCGGCTTCGCCGGGGCGGTCGTGGCGCTGATCTTCGTCTTGCAGGTGGGCTTTCGGAAGGCGCTCGGCGGCGTCGTGGCGCGCGGGGCCATCTTCTTCTCGATCTGGTTCGTTGGCCTGGGCGTGGCCGGCGTGCTGGGCCGCGTGGACTGGGCGCTGGTGGCCGCCAAGCCGTGGTTCTCGCTGCCTAAACTGCTGCCCTACGGCGGCCCCGGCCTCGGCTGGACGTTCGTGCCGGCGGCCATCCTGGGCGTGCTGGCCGGCTACCTCGGCTCGATGGTCGAATCCATCGGCGACTACGCGGCCACGTGCGCCGTGGCGGGCGAGCGCTTCACCGTGCGCCACATGAACCGGGGCATCTTCGCCGAAGGGTTAGGCTCGGCCCTGGCGGCGCTCCTCGGCGGGCTGCCCTGCACCAGCTACACGCAAAACATCGGCATCATCGCCGCCACGCGCGTGGCGAGCCGGCGCGTGGTGCAACTGGCAGCCCTCGTGCTGCTGCTCTACGGCCTCTGCCCCAAGTTCGGCGCGCTGCTGGTGGCCATGCCGCGCCCGGTGCTCGGCGGCGTTTTCGTGATCGTCTGCGGCATGATTGCGATGGCGGGGATCCGGCTCCTGGGCGCTGCCCGGCCCACCGCGGCCAACCTGCTGATGGCCGGCACCACGCTCGTCTGCGCGATCCTGGTGCCGATCTACGTGCAGCAGGCGCTGGGCGAGGCGTGGCTCGCGGCGTTGCCGCCGTTCCTGCGGCTGACGCTCACCAACACCGTGGTGCTGGCCGTGCTGCTGGCCGTCGGGCTGAACTTCTTGCTGAACCTCGCGTTGCGGGGCGAGCAGGAACACACCGGGCCGGACGCGGCGCCCTGAGCCTGCCGCTTTCTTTTCTCCAGCGGCGCGGTTAAGTTGCTCCGGCGGACGGGCGGGGGATACCTGCCGGACGCCGCGCCGCACCCCGCTCCGAGGCACGACGACGAATCGCGCGACTACCCCTCGCCCCTCGTCGTTCGATTCCATGCATCCAAGCAGAAGCCAACGATGGAAGTACAGGGAGAACAGGTCTGCCTCTTGATCGATTTCGAAAACCTGGTCTACGGCCTGCGCGACAAGTACGGCGAAGACGACTTTGCCAACGAAGTAGACATCAACCTGCTGCTCAAACTGGCCGAAGAGTACGGGCAGGTGGTCCTGGCCAATGCCTACGCCGACTGGCGCAGCCGCGACGTCAACCAGTTTCAGATCGACCTCTACCGCCTGGGCATCGAACTGGTGCACGTGCTCGCCCGGCGCCGAAAAAATGCCGTAGACGTCAAGATGGCCGTCGATGCCATCGAAACGCTCTGGAGCCTGCCCACGGTGCAGACCTACGTGATCGTCTCCGGCGACCGCGACTTCATCCACGTGCTCAAGGCGCTACGCAAACGCGGCAAGACGGTCGTCGGCGTGGCGCCCGCCGAGTCTACCAGCGAAGACTTCGCCGCGCTCTGTGATCGGTTCCTGCGCTACTCGGCGCTGGCGGCCACCTACTCGGCGGCGGGGCCGGCTGCATCGCCGCAGGACAGGGACCAGATGGAGGAACTGCGCAGCGCCCTGCGCCGCATCCTGGCCGAGTACGGCGAAGAGGGGCTCAAAGGCGCCAAGATCAAACCCTTGCTCCGGCGCGAGTTCTCGGCCACCTTCGACGAGAGCGAGTACGGATTCGCCAAGATGACCCCCCTCTTGCGCGCCATGCCCGAAGTAGCCCGCGTCGAAACCGCCCCCGACGGCGGCGACATCCTGGTCTTTCCCGTCGATAACGGACAGGATGCCGAAGGCGCGCCGCAGCGCAGCCGCGACCCGGAGACCTCGGCGGAGAAGAGCCGGGACGACATGATCTACAACAGCGGCCTGCACGACTATCGCTTCGAACGCAACGCACGGCGGCGGCACAACATCTTGAAATTGCTCCACGCGGTGATGATGCGCCGGGGGACCTTCACCTGGAGAGAAATCACCGAGGAAGTCCTCGAATCGACCGACGCCAGCGACCTCAACCTCTCCGTAACGTCCCTCTCGAAGTATTTCACGATGTTCTGGCAATCCTACGTCTTCCTCGTGCTGCCCGACCAGGAAGGCATCCCCCTGAAGGATCGAAAGCTGCAACTGAAGCCGGAGTACCAGAAGACGGCGGAGTTCATCTGGCGCTACGAAGTCAGCGCGGTCTTCAAGGTGGTGTCCAAGTCGCCCAGGCCCGTCACCGCCAAGAGCGTCGCCCTGCTGCTGGGCTACAAACGGGACGAGGAGAAGAGCCTGGCGCGGTGCGCGAAGATCCTGGCCGAAGCCTCCAAATCCTGAGCCTCAAGCCTCGACCCTACGCCGTGCGGGTTTCCAGCGGCGGCAGGCCCACACTTTTTTGCCGGACCCGTCTCCTGGGATGCATACAAGTCCCGAGGAGTGGGTACCATAGGGCAACGCAAGTGGTGCCCTGCCGGTAAGACGCTGAGGTGGCAGGCCGGGATATCGTGACCTATGGCTGCATGATGCGCAAGATATCGCTCAACGGGGCAGGTGACGAGCGGCAGGGAATGCCAGAAGTCGTTCGGATGACGACGTGGACCGCCTGGCTCCCGGCGGTCTTCATCCTCTTCTCCCTCGTTGCGTTGCTCGTCGTCCCGGTGCTGATCCGGTTTCGCGCCGAACAGATCCAGACTCAGATCGACCGGGACGTGACGCCGACGCGCGACCTCGTGGAGTATTTCGAACTGGCGCTGGCCAGGGAGATCCTGGCCATTCGCGGGTTTTTGCTCACCACGGACGAACCGTTCCGCGATCTGATTCAGGAGCGGTTGGCGGAGATCCGGCAGAGCGAAGATACGTTGCGTGTTTTGGTCGAGCCGCTCGGCCCTGAAGTGGAGCAGCGCTTCGAAGAGATGCGCGCCGCCAAAGAAAAGTGGCTCGCGCCCAACCTGGACCTGATCGCGGGCCGTCTCTCCCCGGAAGCCTTCATCCAGCGCATCCCCACGCAGCAGGATCGCTACGAAGCGACGATTGAGGCGGCCCAGGAACTGAAAAGGGCCATCGGGCGCTTCGGCGACGCGCGCCGGCGGGAGATTGAGGCCGTCGAATGGCTCGGCGTGTTCATCACGGCGGGGCTGGCCGTTTTTGCTCTCCTGTCGGCCTCAATCGTCCTCTGGTTTAGCCTGCGCCTGCGCTTGCTCACCGAGCAACTGCAACGCCACGCCCGGCAGGAGCAGACGCTGCGGCACGTAGCCGAGGCGGCGGTGCGCACCCGCGACGAGGTGCTCGCCATCGTCTCGCACGATCTCCGAAGCCCGCTCACGACGATCTACATGAGCATCGCCTTCCTGGAAGAAGCCGGGCTGACCGAGAAAGAGCGCTGGTACCTCGAAGTCGTCCGGCGTTCGTCGGAACAGATGCGCCGGCTCATTGAGGATCTGCTGGACGTGGCCAGGATCGAGGCTGGCAACCAGCTCCGGGTGACGCCCGTCCGCTTCGAGGCGCCGGCGCTGGCCGTCGAGGTGTGTGCGGCGTTCCAGACGCAGGTCCAGGCGAAGATGCAACACCTCGATGGCCGCCTTTCGGAGGACCTGCCGCCGGTGCACGCGGACCGCAAACGCATCTACCAGGTACTCACCAACCTGATCGATAACGCTATCAAGTTCACGCCCGACGGAGGGCGGATCCGACTCGACGCCGAGGCGCACGGGGGCGAGGTCCGGTTCTCCGTTTCGGATACCGGCGTCGGCATCGCCGAAGAGGATCGAGAGCGCATCTTTCAGCCCTACTGGCAGGGCGCGCGTCAGGACCACCGGGGCGCCGGGCTGGGCCTGGTCATCACGAAGGGCATCGTGGAGGCGCACGGCGGGCGGATCTGGGTCGAGAGCACGCCCGGAGAGGGCACCACGTTCCACTTCACGCTCTCGGTAGCCGAAGCGCAGGAAACGCCGTGAACGCAGCCGCTACGGTGACGCCGGCGCGGTGTCTAATCCTTCCAGCGGCGGCAGGCCGATGGGATGGGCTGCCGGCGCCGCCAGCGCTAGCACGCCCTCTTCGCCCAGCGGCGGCCCGGCGCGTTACGCCGCTTCCAGCGCGGCCAGGCTGTCGCGGTCTACCTCGATGCGCTCGACGCGCAACCCTTCCGCGCGAACCGGCTTCAGCGCATGGCGCACGGCTTCGTCGAACGACCGGGCTTCCATCGTACAATCGAGATAGGAAACGCCGGCCTGTACCCCGCTGAGCACGTCGCCCTGAAAATGCCCGTAGAGTCGATCCACCTGTTCCTGTGTTGGGTCGGAAGCGAGGATGAGGGTAAATCGGTATTTGCGCATACGATAGCTCCTACTGCTGATCTTGGTGCGGACAGCCGTCTATGCGGCGTCGGATGTCTTTCGCATGAGCTTCCGGGGTGCGCGGCGTCGAGTAAATCCGAATGATACAACCGCCACGCTGGCCGTGCGGACACCATAGCTGCCCCCACACGTGGGCACGGCCGCTGGACTTCGTCACACGCCAGCCCCGGTCCCGTGCGTATTCTATCGCGGCCTGGATGTGTTTGTTCGGGTGACGAAGCATTTTGCATCTCTGATAACCGCCACGGTGTCCTTCCCATCGAGTTGCTACCTTTTGGATGGAGTCCCCAATCCTTCCAGCGGCGGCAGGCCGATGGGATGGGCCGCCTGCACCTGCGCCGCCAGCGCCAGCACGCCCTCCTCGCCCAGCGGCGGCCCGGCGATCTGCAAGCCCACCGGCAGCCCTTCGCCGTCGAGGCCGCACGGGACGGAGGCTACCGGCAGCCCCGTCAGGCTCAGCAGGAACGTCGGCGCGAACCAGTCCACGTAGGTCTCCATCTTTTGGCCGCCGACGGTCTCCGGATAGTTCTGCTCGACCGGGAAGGGCGGGACGGCCATGCACGGTGTCAGGAAGGCGTCGAAGCGCTCGAAGAGGTCGTGGAAGCGTTGCCAGATCTGCCCGCGCGTGTGCTCGGCGGCGGCCAGCTCCTCGGTTCTCACCTGCAGGCCGGCGCGGAGGTTGCCGGCCAGGTTCTCGCCGAACCGGTCGATCTGATCGAGCCGGTGGTAGTGCTGCGCCACCATCCAGTAGCCGCGTAGCGCCAGAAAGGCCGGGCGGCCCGCCGAGAGATCTATGGCGACCTCCTCGACCTCGGCGCCGGCCTGCTGCATCTCGAAAGCCGCCTTCCGGCAGCAGCGCTCGATCTCCGCGTCGATGCCGATGCCGGCTACGTCCGGGCAGTAGGCCAGGCGCAGGCCGCGCGGCAGGCCGGCCCGGACGGCGGCGACGAAGTCGCGCCCCTGGGCGGGCTGGTAGAGGGGGCTCTCAGGGCTGGGGCCGGCGGTGGCTTGCAGGAACAGCGCTACGTCTTCGGCGGTGCGGCCCATCCCGCCGGTCACCTGCAAAACATCCCACAGATAATCGTTCGGGACGGTGGGCACCAGGCCCGGCGAGGGCCGTAGCCCTACGACGCCGCAGAACGAGGCCGGCATGCGCAGCGAGCCGCCCAGGTCGGTGCCTTCGGCCAGCGCAACCATGCCGGCGGCCAGCGCGGCCGCGCCGCCGCCGGTAGAGCCACCGGCGCTGCGGGCGGGGTTCCAGGGGTTGCGCGTGCGCCCGAAGACCTCGTTGAAGGTGTTGCCGCCCGTGGCGAACTCGGGCGTGTTGGTCTTGCCCAGGATGACGGCGCCCGCCTGGCGCAGCCGCCGCACCACGAGTGCGTCTTCGGCAGGCACGTGGCGGGCGTAGCCGGGCGAGCCGTAGGTCGTGCGCAGGCCCGCCACCTCCGTCACGTCCTTGATGCCCACGGGCAGCCCCCAGAGCGGTCCCATCGCCGCGCCGCGTGCCGCCTGACGTTCCAACTGCCGCGCCTCCTCCAGCGCCCGCTCGTTGCGCGTCACCACGGCGTTGATGGCGCCGTCGTAGCGCTCGACGCGCGCCAGGCACGCCGCGACGACCTCCACCGGCGACACCTCCCGCTGACGGATCAACCCCTGCAAGGCACTGGCCGAAAGGAGGGCGAGGTCGTCGGGTTGCGGCATACTACCGGTTTATCGTGATGGCGTGCGGAGCTTCAGGCGGAAGGCGAAGGGCGGATCGTTGGCTTGAAGCCATCCGCCAGCCGCATGCCCAACCCTTGCTAATGATTCGTCATGGCGTCGTAGACGATGCCCACCCAGGCGTCGGGCTTTAAGAAGCCGTCGCCCCAGGCCTCGTCGAAGTCGGCGGTGGGTTTGGCGGCGACGACCTCGTCCCGGCTCTTGCCCTCGCCGATGAGCCGGTGGACGCGGTCGCGCACGGCGGCGAGCACGTCGCGGTAGGCTTGCAACTCGGCTTTGTTCGAGAGCGGACCGTGGCCGGGGATGATCTTCGTCTCGTCGTCCACCATCGCCAGGACGTGCTCGGCGGTGGCGATCATGCCGTCGAGCGAACCGCCCGTCGAGGCGTCGATGAACGGGTAGAAGCCGTTGAAGTACGTGTCGCCCATGTGCAGGGCGTTGGCCCGCTGGAAGTGGATGACGGCGTCGCCGTCGGTGTGGGCGGACGCGACGTGGAAGACGTGGATGTCCTCGTCGTTCCAGTGGAAGGTGACCGCGTCGGTGAAGGTGAGCACGGGGAGGGCTGCTTCGGGCGAGGGCGGCACCTGCGCGTTGAAGGCTTTGATGAACTGCTCGACGCTCATGCGCTTGCGGACGTTCTCGTGCGCGAC
>JBFGTT010000084.1:0-9451 GCA_041565995.1 Rhodothermales bacterium | reverse complement strand
GCCTCGCCGGTGCGCCCGGCGAGAGCCTGGCCGGCGGCGAGGACGATGTGGGGATCGGAATGGGTCAGTTCGCGGCGCAGCAGGCGCTCGGCGGCCGGGTCGGCGGCCTCCCCGAGGGCGGCCAGCAGGGTGGTCATCTGCTCGCGGTCCTGCGGCGTCGAGAAGCGGTCGTAGGCGGCCACGAGCACGGCGGCGCCGCCGAAGCGCTGGAAGAGCGAATCCGCCAGGACCGGAGCGACGACGTAGGTCAGCGCCAGGTCTTTGCGGCCGAGGGCGTCGGCGAAGGCGGCGAAGTAGGCGTCGGCGGCGACGGGGGCTTCGCGGTTTTCGCGCCAGCGCGTGGCGAGCGTCGTCAGCGCAGCGTAGGCCACGCGCGTGTCTTGATGGTGGGCGGCGTTGACGAGGCGGTCGAAGGCGTCGGCGTGCGAGAGGTGGGCGAGGGCGGGCAGTGTGGCGCGGTAGGCGTCGAGCGGCGGCGCGGCGCGGTGGCGGTCCAGTTGGTCGAGCACGAAGGCCGTCTGGCCCTGCCGGGCCAGCCCGCGCAGCAGCGGCGCCGTGATGCGCCAGGCGTAGGCGTTGTAGCGGACCCACTGCTCGACGAGGTCGGTGTCGGTAGTGGACCACGACTTGCCGTCGTCGAGGGCTTCGGCGGCGGCCACGGCCACGTGCACCGACGGATCGACGAGGCGGTCGTAGAGGGCGGCGCGGATGCCGATGGCGTCGGTGCGGCCGGCCAGGGCGCGCACGGCGTTGACGCGCGTGCGCCAGTCCTCGGCTTCGTGAAGCCAGCGCACGAGGCGGGCGTTGTCGGCGGGGTCGTTGAGGCGGCCCAGCGCCGTCACCAGGTGCATGGCCGCCGGGTCGTCGAGGGCCGTCGCGTCGAGCACGGCGCGGAGCGTGTCGGCGTGTTGCTGCCAGGCGGCGGTGTCGCGGCTGCGGCCGAAGTAGTAGGCGGCGTGCAGGCGCAGCGTGTCGTTGCGCGTGTGCAGGGCGTCGAGCAGGAAAGCGACGGCTTCGGGCGCGTGCAGGCCGCGCAGCGCGTAGCGCCCGACGGCCAGCGCCGCCTCGGCGCGCACCGAGGCGTCCCCCGCCCGCGCCGCCAGCGCCGCCAGCGAGGCCGCGTCGCCTTGCTTGCCGAGGGCTTCGACGAGGCGGCGGCGCACGGTTCGGTCGGCCTGGGCGGCCAACGCCTCGAGCAGGGCGGCGGCGGGGACGGCTCCGGGGGCCTGCCCGAGCGCGAAGGCGGCGTCGGCGCGGACGGCGGCGCTGCTGTCGGCCAGCAACGCCAGCAGCGCCGGCACGGCGGACGAGTCCTGCACGGAGGCCAGCGCAAAGGCAGCGCGGGCGCGGACGGCGGCGTCCGGGTTATCCAGCAGTTGGATCAACACGGGGGCGTCTCGCGCCACTTGCAGGTCCACGACGGCCTGCAACGCGGGGCGAGCCAGCAGGCTGTCGGCGGGGCGGTCGGTAGGCGGCATCGGCTGGGCCAGGGCCGCCGGGGCCAGGGCGAGCAGCAGCCACAACGCCGGGCAGAGGAGTTTCTCAGGCATGAAGACGGATCGGTAGCAGCGGGTCGGGAGGGTCTGGCCTGGCAGCGCACCGGGCGCTCCATCACACGAGCCTATGGGAATATCGAACATCGAACCAGAAATTACGAGTGTCGAAGCCGAGGAAAGAACGAGGCGACGAGCGGACGAGCCGACGAATCGATGAGCCGACGAATCTGCGAGAGGCCGAGTCTTTTGCCTTTTCGTCCACACGTCCACACGTCCATACGTCCACCCGTCCGTAGTATCAGCCGGATGCGGCGTTTTCTTGAATGGCGCCGGGATCTAACGGGCCGCAGCCGCTTTTGTGTGGGCGGCGCTTGCGCGCGTTGGCGACGCGGCAGGCGCTGAAGCAGCGCACGTCCTATCCTGGCGCGTCTCTGGCGGGGTCACCCGCACGGCACCGCGCCTTTCCACTTCCAGCGCTGAAATCAGTATGCTGAAACGTCTTACCCGGCGGTTCCGGCCTCCGGTGGATGCAGTCATCCCGGCCAGGCCCGGCGGCCTGGGCACCTTCGGCGGCGTCTTCACCCCCTCGATCCTGACCATCCTGGGCGTGATCATGTACCTGCGCTTCGGGTGGGTGCTGGGCAACGTGGGGCTGGCGCAGACGCTGCTGATCGTCACGATGAGCACGGCCATCACGTTCCTGACGGCCCTCTCGATAGCCGCCATCGCCACGGACCAGCGCGTGCGCGTGGGCGGGGCCTACTACATGATCAGCCGGTCGATGGGCATCGAGACGGGCGGGGCCATCGGCATCCCGCTCTACATCGCCCAGGGGCTCTCGGTGGCGCTCTACACCATCGGTTTCGCCGAGAGCGTGGTGCGCGCCTTCCCCGGTCTCAACGAGAAGATGATCGGGCTGGTCACCACGGTGTTGATCACGGTGCTGGCGCTCGTCTCGGCGCGTGTAGCCATCCGCGCCCAGTATTTTATCATGGCCGCCATCGGCCTCTCCTTGCTCTCGCTGCTCTTCGGCAAGCCGCTCGACGGCGCCGAGGTGGAGGCGGCCCAGGGCGCGAGCGCCGCCCGAGAGGGCTTCTGGACGGTCTTCGCGGTTTTCTTTCCCGCCGTCACCGGCATCATGGCCGGCGTGAACATGTCGGGGGACCTGGAGAACCCCGAAAGGTCCATCCCGCTGGGCACCTTTGCCGCCATCGGGGTGGGCTACCTGATTTACATGGGGATTCCGTTGCTGCTCGCCGGCCGGGTCGATGCCGAGGCGCTGATCGCCGATCCGCTGATCATGCGCAAGATCTCGTTCTGGGGCGATGCGATCCTGCTGGGCGTCTGGGGGGCGACGCTTTCGAGCGCGTTGGGCAGCATCATGGGCGCTCCGCGCGTGCTCCAGGCGCTGGCGCGCGACGGCGTGCTGCCCCGCTCGCTGCGGTGGCTGGGCCGGGGCAGCGGCCAGGACGACACGCCCCGCGCCGGCACCGTCCTGACGCTCGTGCTGGCCCTCGTGGCCGTCTACCTGGGCAATCTCAACGTCATCGCCCCGGTGCTGACCATGTTCTTTCTGACCACCTACGGCGTCCTCAACATCGCCGCCGGGTTAGAGCGCTTCCTGGGCAGCCCCTCGTTCCGGCCCAAGTTTCGGGTGCACTGGTCGTTTTCGGTGCTGGGGGCGCTCGGCTGCATCGCGGTGATGCTGCTGATCAACGCGGTGGCTACCGTCGTGGCCTTCCTGTTCGTGCTGGGCATCTACCTGTGGCTCGAACGGCGCGGCCTCGAATCCACCTGGGGCGACGTGCGGCGCGGCATCTGGATGGCGCTCACGCGGGCGGGCCTGCTGCGCCTCTACGGCGGGTCGGACCCCAAGAACTGGCGCCCGCACATCCTCGTGCTCTCCGGCGCCCCCACCCGCCGCTGGCACCTGATCGACCTGACGGCCGCTCTCACCCACAACCGCGCCCTGATGACCGTCTCGACGGTGCTCCCCGCCCACGCCTTCTCGGTCGAACGGCAGCAGGCTATGGAGGCCAACATCCGGGAGTACCTGGCCCGGCGGGGCGTGCAGGGGCTCGTCCGGGTCATCACCGCGCCCAATCCGTTCGTCGGAGCTACGCGCCTGGTGGAAGCCTACGGCCTCGGCGCGCTGGTGCCCAACACGGTGCTCCTGGGCGACAGCCGCAATCCGGCGCACCTGCGGCCCTACTGCAAGATGATCACGCACTTCTACCAGTCGCAACGCAACGTGATCATCGTGCGCGACGACGAGAAACGAGGCTTCGGCGAGCGCAAACGCATCGACGTGTGGTGGGGCGGCCTCAAGGGCAATGGCGGCCTGATGATGATCCTGGCCTACCTGCTCCAGACGAGCCTGCCCTGGCAAGACGTGGAGGTCCGCATCCGCATGGTGGTGCCTACCGAAGCCGCCGCCGAGGGCGCCCACGCCAACCTGGCGGCCATCGTCGAGCGGATCCGCACCGGCGCCCGGCCCGACGTGCTCGTGGCCGACGGCCGGCCCTTCGCCCAGATCCTGCGCGAGTCCTCCTCCGCCGCCGACCTGGTCTTTCTGGGCATGGCCGAGCCGCAGGATGATTTCGTGGACTACTACCAGCAACTCCGCGCGCGCACCGAGGGCATGCCCTCGACGGTCTTCGTGCTGGCCGCCGAAGAGATCGCCTTCCGCGAAGTGCTCCTGCAACGCGAACACGCCGACGAAGCAGGATGATTACGAGCCAGACGCCGAATCGAGGAAACGACGAATCGACGAGCCGATCGACGAGGCGATCAAACCGCCCGCTGATACCCAATCCGATTGATCCGTTTCTTCGCTCCTCGCCGCCTTCTCCCAAACACCCATCCACCCACACGCCCATCCCCCTCGCACCCCCACCCCCGGAGATACGCAAAGAGGGCGCAGGGGGGAGGCCCGCTGCGCCCTCTTCGGTTGCGATGAAAGCGGCTGCCGGGTCGCTTATCTCACCAGGAGCACCTTCCGGGTTTCGGCAAACGTCTCCCCGACGGCGCGGATGAGGTACGAACCGCTCGGCAGCGCGGCGGCCTCGAACGTGATGGGATGCGACTGGAGGGCTTCGACTTCGCCCTGGTAGAGCGTCGCCGCCCGGCGGCCCAGCATGTCGTAGACGGCCACCTCGACGTGCTGCCGCTCGTTCACCATGAGCGTCAGCGTGGTCGAACGGCTGAACGGGTTGGGATAGGCTGCCGAGAACGAGAACCCGCCCGGCACCTCGACCTCGATCTCCACTTCGGCGCTAAACGAGGCGGTGCCCTCTGCGTCGGTTTGCTTGAGGCGGAACGTGTACCGGCCCGGCGGCACCGCCGCCACGCGATAGGCATACTGCCGGGGCGCCGACGATGTCAGCGGTGCCTGCACTTCCCCGACCACCTCGTAGACCTCGGCGGTTTTACGTTGCACCTCGAAGCGCGTGTTGTCCGGCGTGCGGGCCGTGGTCCATTGCAGCGCCACGCCGTCCTGGTCGGCCCGCGCCGTGAATTCAGCCAGTTCGATGGCCAGCGGGGCACCCGGCTCGATGCGGCGTCCGAAGATTTCGTGCTCGTTGTCCGTCGCCTGGTCGTCGTCGTCGCCGTACCAGACGGCGAGGTAGCCGCTGCCGGCGCCGAAGGCCACGACGGCCTCGATGGCGTCGAAGGAGGCGTCGGCGTCCGTGGCGCCCATGTCGCTGATGCGGAAATCATCCACGCCGCGCTGGTTGCCCGCCGAGCGGTCGCCGAAGACGCGCTGGCCGTAGATCTCGTGCGCGCCCTCGACCGTCATTCCACCGCGCCAGACGACCAGGTACTCGTCGTCGAGGGGGTTGTAGGCCACCGACGGCAGCGCGGCGCCGAAGGCGGCGTCGCCGTCGCGACCCATCGTGCTGAGGCGGAAATCGTTGTGCCCCACCTCGGCGCCGGTTGCCGCGTCGACGCGTTGCGCGAAGACCTCAAACTCGCCGGCAGCCAGCCCGCCTTCGCTGGCGATCCAGACGACGAGGTATTCGCCGCCGGTGGGGTTGTAGGCCACCGACGGCTGGCGCGCGGACGCGCCGGAGAGTTGCAACGCGCTGCCGCCGAGCGCCTTGCCGGTGGCCTCCAGGCGCTGCCCGAAGATGCCCGCCGCGCGCGGGTGCGAGGCTTCCCAGACGACCAGGTACTCGTTGCGGTCGCCGTTATAGCCGAGGGCGGGCCGCCCGGCGACGAAGGCCGCGCCGTCGTCCGGCGCCGGGGCGCTGATGCGGAAGGCGCCGCCGCCGAGCGCCTCGCCGGTGGCCGCCAGGCGCTGCCCGAAGATGCCCGCCGCGCGCGGGTGCGCGCCCTGCCAGGCCACCAGGAACTCGTTGTCGGCGCGGTTATAGGCCACGGCAGGGTGGAGCCCCGGCGCGTCGGAGATCCGGAAATCGTTGGCGCCCACCTCGGCGCCCGCCGCGTCGAGGCGCTGGCCGTAGAGGCCCACCTGGCCGTCGGCGCCGTCGACGCCGGCCCACACGACGAGGTAGGCGTGCTCGGCGCTGTTGTAGGCCACGACCGGAGTGAAGGCGTCGAAGGCCGGGTCGTCCTCCGGCCCCATGTCGCTGATCCGGAAGGCGCCTCCCAGGAAGGCGCCGGTGGCCGCGCTGAGGCGCTGGCCGAAGATTTCGACGTCGCCGTCGAGGCGGTCGTCGCCGGCCCAGACCACCAGGAATTCCTGGTCGGCGTCGTTGTAGGCTACAGCCGGGTGGAGGGCGTCGAAGTTAGCGTCGCCGTCAGGGCCGATGTGACTGATGCGAAAATCGGTGGTGCCGAGGTCGGCTGGCTGCGCCGCCACCCTCTCGGCGGCCTGTCCCCAGGCGCGCACAGGCAGCAGGGTGAGGGCCATCAGGCCGATCAACACGGCACGAGCAGTGGAGTTGATCTTCATGGCGCTACGCTTTTGGCGCACAGCGGAAAGCATCTGCACGCTGGCGAATAAAGAGGGCGAGAGCAGGGCATAACCCCGCCGAAACGGCGCCACGGGGCTACTTCTGCTGCCCGATCAGGGCTTCCAGGGCTTCCAGCCGCCCGAGCAGTTGCGCGTTCTGCGCTTCCAGTTGGGCGATGCGGGCCACCTGGGTCTGTCCCTGCGCGTAGAGCGCTTGCAGGGCCGCCAGCGCTACGCCGTTGGCATCGAGCGGCGCCAGGTGCTCGCCGTCGGTGCCCAGCCCGAAGGCCGCGTAGAAGTCCTGCGCCGTGGGACCCATGTGGCGGACCGATGGATCGTCCGTTTTATAATTCCACTGCGTAATGGGCAGGTCGGCCAGGCTGCGGAGTACGTCCTGCGCGTCGACCGGGGCGAAGTTTTCTTTGAGCAACGCGCTCGACGCCTCGATGAGCAGGCCGCCGATCTCCAGATTGCCGTTGGCGTCGAGCAGGAGGATGTCCCGGGCGTCTTCCTGGCCCGGCTTCGCTACGACGTGCAGCCGGCCCCTGGGGGCTTTCGTACCCAGGCCGATGGCGCCGTCGGTGCCGACGTATACGCTGCTGGTGGGCGCGCCGGGCTGAATCTGGAGGGAGAGCGCGCTAGCCTGAGCGCCCAGGATCACCTGATCCTGCGGGGTGTCGGCGTGCACGCTTCTTTTGGAGCAGTCGTCGAGGTCACAGCCGTTCCACACGTCCGTCGGGGGCGTCGCAATTTGCGCTTCGGGCGCGCCGCGCCGGGCGCGGTCCAGCAGGGTGCGTCCCTCCTGATCGACCTGGGCCTGCTGCGCTGCCGCCGGCAGCGAGGTCAGCAACACGAGGCAGCAGAGCACCAGCAGGGTCTGCGCGAGGCTGTAGAAGGACGACCGCTTGTTCCAGTGAGCTTTCATAGGTCTTCAACCTCCGTGGGATGAGAGCGTGGATTCTGGAGACGAGAACAAAAACCGCCTGCACAGGGAGGACGCCGGCAACGGCGCTCCGGGTGACGACACCCGCCACCGTTGGGTGGGCGGGCGAGGCCTGCGGAAAAGATAGGGATCTGCTTCGGCATCAGCAACACGATCAGCGCGTTCGCTGCGTCGAAAGAGCCGCGCGCCGGAGACGGTCCCCGGCGCGCACCGGCTATTTCAGCAGCAGCATCGTCCGGGTAAAGCCGCCCGCCGGCGTCTTCAGGTGGACCAGGTACGTCCCGCTGGGCAACGTGCCTGCGTCGAAGACGGCCTCGTGCTGGCCCGCCTCGCGCACGCCCTCGACCAGCACGCGCACCTGGCGGCCCAGCACGTCGTAGACCACCAGCGTCACGCGCGCCGCCTCCGGCAGCCCGAAGCGGATCGTCGTCTGCGGGTTGAACGGGTTGGGATAGTTGGCCTCGAGCACGAAGGCCGACGGCGTCTCCGCGAGCGTGGCGGCCCGGTCCGCTGCCGGGACGGAGGCCCCCTTGGCGGCAACCCCCTTACCTTCTACCGAAGCAGCGCCATCCCTACGGCGGCCTGGCGGCTTGATACCGGCAAGCTCCCGAAGCGAGCCAACGGCCACGTCGTGTTGCAGTGCTGTGGCCCCCCCATTTTGTACGTAGACGAACCTGGCGCAGATCGAGCCTCGGAGCCGCACGTTGTCTTGCAGTTCCACAAACCCGTTCGGCGCGATGAACTGCCCCAGGACCGACGCCCCGGCTTTGACGGTCGTGTTCGTCAGCGTGTTGATCCTCAGGTACTCGCTGTCTCGCTCGCCCTCGTCGTCCCCGTTGAAATCGAACATCTTCATGGTCACGTTCTCGAAAATCAGGATCTGCGTGACGACGTTGATGTCCACGGGGCCGGTCGGGATGCTGACCTCCAGGCGGGACCCACTCTCCATCGTGAAGGCCGAGAAGCGGTACGTGCCGGTCGTGCCGTTGTGCGTAAGCTGCAGCGTCCCTCCAGTCCGGACCAACACGAGGCCGTAGTTGCCGGGTGCCAGCGCCTGCGTCTGACCCGCCGGAACGGTGACGTTGCCGCCGCCGGCGGTGAACGAAAGCGCCGGCAACGGCTCGTTGGCTACCGGGGTGTTCGGGCTGATCGACCCGGTGACGATCACGTTGTTGGCGAGGTTGATCGCGCCGCCGGCCGTCAGATTCCCGACAATCTTGTTGTCCCTGGAAACGTTGATGTTGCCGACGGCGGTAAGGTTCGAGTTGTAGGTGGTCGGGCCGCCCTGGTTGGCACCGAGGCCTTTATTGACGTCGATGTTGGCGTTGGAGTGCATGGCGCCGTGCAGCGAGGCCACCTTGGCCACGACGACGTTCTGATCGGCCAGCAAGAGGAAAGGGTGCGCAGGCGCGTCCGGATCGTCGTCGACGTTCACGGTGCGGACCACCTGAACAGCGTCGTTGCCGCTGGCGTCGCTGGCGTCGTAGGTGATGCTGTAGGGGCCGCCGCCGGGCCGGCCATTCGGGAGGTTGGTGTTGACGGCGTTCCCGCCGATGATCTCCAGCGTCGGGTTGGGATCGCACACTTCGGTGACCGTGGCGCCCGGCTCTGCGTAGGGCCCGCTGAAACGGATGAGCGTCAGCGGGTTGGCACCGTTGAGCGTGATCACCGGGGGCGTGGTGTCCCGAACGGTGACGACCACCTCGTCGGTGGCTCGTTCCCCGGCGCCGTCGCTGACCTCCAGCTTGATCGTGTGACCCCCGAGCGAGAGGGTGACCGTCGGCGTCTCGCCGGTAGCAATCACCGCGTTGTTTTCGCTCCAGGTGAAAGAGAGCTCATCGCCGTCGGGGTCGAACGAGCCGGAGCCGTCGAGCGTGACGGCAGCGGCGTTGAAGCTGTCGCATTCGGGGGTCTGATCCGCGCCGGCGTCGGCCACCACGTCGTCGGTGTCACAGGCGTCGCCGACGCCGTCGTTGTCGAGGTCTTCCTGGCCGGGGTTCGAGACGGTTGGGCAGTTGTCCAGGTTGTCAGGAATGCCGTCGCCGTCGGAGTCCGGGAAGTCGCACAAGTCGCCGATGCCGTCGTTGTCGGAGT
>JBFGTT010000083.1:0-9475 GCA_041565995.1 Rhodothermales bacterium | reverse complement strand
GGCGACGGCGGCTTCGCTTTCGGTGCCGTCGGGCCAGCGCACCACGACGCCCGTCACCGTCGCGCCCCGGCCCATCGCCTGCACGAGCGACGCCTGCGACCAGTAGCCCGACCCCGCGCTGAGGAGCCGCGCCGGCCCCAGCGTGCCGTCGGCGTAACGCAGCCGCACCGCCGCCCCGACGCCGCCCGCATTGCCCGCCGGCCCGGCCAGGCGCACGCGCAGCCCAGGCGCCGCCCGCGCGTTGCGGTAGAGCTTCGTCGCCGCGCCGTTCTGCGTCACCACCAGGTCCGTGCGCCCGTCGCCGTCGAAGTCGCCGGCGGCTGCGCCGCGCTGTTCGCCATAGACGCGCAGGCCCGAGGCGCGCCCCGGCACCGCCTCGAAGCCGCCGTCGCCCGTGCCCCGGAGCCAGAGGCTGCGGCCCCCGTCCAGGCGCGGCGTCTCCATCGGCAGGGCGAAGAAGTTGTGGCTCAGGAAGAGGTCTTCGCGCCCGTCGCCGTCGAAGTCGGCCACGGCGGCGGCGAAGGCCGGGGCGAACTGCGCCTCGGCGGGCAGCGCCCGGCCTTCGAAGCGTTCCCCGCGATTGAGCAGGACGACGTGCGCCAGCGTGGCGGCCTCCAGGTACGGCGCGCGGTCCAGTTTGGGGCCGACGATCTCGCTCAGCGTCGAAGCCGCGAAGGCGGCGTAGGTGGGCGTCCGGCTGCGGACGTAGGGCAGGGTGTAGGAGAGGGAGGAGAGCCCGCGTTCGGGCACGTAGCCGCCGAGGTCGGCCTCGTAGTGCGCCTCCAGCGCGTCGAGCACGCCGTTGGCGTCGAAGTCGAAGGCGTAGAGGCGCAGCGGGTGTCGAGGGTCTTCGAAGCGCCCGTGCGGCGTGTTCCAACCGGCGTTGGTGGCCGCCACGTCGAGCCGCCCGTCGCCGTCGAAGTCGCCCAGGGCCACGCCGCGCCACCAGCCGGTGTAGCCGCTCCATCCCACCGCTTCGGTGTGATCGGTGAAGCGGCCCGCGCCGTCGTTGCGGAAGTAGCGCAGCGGCCCCCACTCGACGGCCAGCGCTGCGTCGGCGTCGCCGTCGCCGTCGAGGTCGCCGAAGGCAGCGGCGGAAACCATGCCGGCCCCGGCGAAGGGACGGCTCCACGCCGCGTCGTAGCGGTAGCGCCCGTGCTCGTTGCGGTAGAGGCGCGCCGCCGGCGCTTCGGGATAGCGCCCCGGCACGGCGTGCCCGCCGGCGAAGAGGTCCAGGTCGCCGTCGCCGTCGAGGTCCGAGAGGGCCAGCGGCCCGATGCTTGAGGCGCCGAAGGGCAGGCGGTCCACCCGGCGCGCCCGCCCCGCCGCATCGACCGCGTAGACGTCGATCCACGAGGAGTCGCGCGGCGTGCCTTCGTAGTTCGAGACCGCGACGAAGACGCGCGCGCCGCCGTCGGCCCCCGGCGCGGCCACGATGCCGGCCTGGTCGAAGACGGCGTTTTCGGCGAGCGCGCCGCCGTCGATCTTGCGCAGGCGGCCCGCCCCCTCGTTGTGAAAGACGGCCAGGCGCCCGCCCCCGCCGCTGCCGAGGAGCAGGTCGTCGTCGCCGTCGTCGTCGAGGTCGGCCCAGGCCACGGCGGGGCCGTCCTGGCTCAGGCGGCGGGGCAGGAGGGGCTGCCGTACGAAGTCGTCGTAGGCGCTTTCGTGGTGGCGGTGCTCCAGGCGCGCGCTCACGTCTTCGAAGAAAAGATCGCCCGTGCCGCCGTCGGGGGCGGAGGCTGCGCCGCCCGGCCCGGCGCCCGCCTCGTAGATCTCGTACACCCGGTTGGCCCGCGCGCCCTCCACCCGGCTCCGCCTGCCGCTGCGCCAGACGACCTCAATCGCCAGCGAGTCGCCCGGACGCGCCGCGAACGTCTGCAGCGCCTCGCTGCCGGAGAGGTACTGCCCGCCGCTCGTGACCTCCTTGAGCTGCGCCACCGGCCCGCCCGTCACGCGGATCTTCGCGCCGACGCCCTGCGTGTTGGGCGGCTCGCCGCGCAGGCGCACGGCCAGGCGCGGCGCCGCCGTCGTGTTGCGGAACAGCCCCGCCGGACCGTTGAGCCGGTTGACGACCGCGTCGAGGTCGCCGTCGCCGTCGAAGTCGGCCAGGGCCAGGCCGTGCGCCACGTCCGGGGCGGCGCCGAGGCCCCAGCCCTCGGGCACGGCCTCGAAGGTGCCGTCGCCCCGGTTGCGGAAGGCGACGTTGGGCAGCAGCAGCGGCGGAAAGTCGAGCAGCAAGCGGCGATAGTCCTGCGCCTGGCGCGTCTTCTGCATCTCGTTTTGCTGCGCGTCGGCGTTCTGCACGTCGTAGAGGTGGCCGGTGGTGACGAGCAGGTCCTCGTAGCCGTCGAGGTCCACGTCCAGGAACGTGGCGGCCCACGACCACTCGGAGGCCGCCAGGCCGGCCTGGTTGGCGATCTCGGCGAAGGCGGGGGCTTGATTGGGGGGACCTGGTCCGGCGTCGCCGAGGTTGAGGAAGAGGGTGTTCTGGACGACCTGCGGCCGGTTGTCGATCTCGCCGACGTGCGTGGTCTGCGGCAGCGTCAGGCCCACCTGCGTCTGCCGGCGCGTGTAGTCCCGGCTGAGCATGTCTGTGAGGAAGAAATCCAGCAGCCCGTCCCGGTCGATGTCCGAGAAATCGACGGACATGGTCGAGAGGCTGGTCTTGCGGAGGGTCAGGCGAGGTGCGGCGCGGAAGCGGCCCGTGCCGTCGCCGAGCCAGAAGTCGTCCGGACTCTCGAAGTCGTTGCAGACGTAGAGGTCGGGCGCGCCGTCGCCGTTGACGTCCTGGAAGCGCGCCGTCAGCGCCCAGTCCTTCGGCGTCTCGGCCAGTGGTCGTCCGTCCTCGTCGAGGAAGGCGCCGCCGGTGAACGAGACGCGGCGGAAGCGCCCCGTGCCGTCGTTGAGGTAGAACGCGTCCGGCTCGGCGTATTCCAGGCGCAGCACCCGCTCGTTCTCGATCCGCACGACGTAGTGCGCCTCGAATTCGGGCGCGACGCGGAAGGCGTCACCCTCGCGGATCACGGTCTGGTCGAAGCGGCGCGCGTCGGGAGGATACAGATCGTTGACAGATTGGGTCTTGTAGTTGGCGACGTAGAGGTCGAGGTCGCCGTCGCCGTCTACGTCCGAGAGCGCCATCGTCGTCGAACCCGTCTGCGCCGCCAGCCCCGCCGCCTCGGTCACCTCGCGGAAGTGCCCGGCCCCGTCGTTCAAGTACGCCGCGTTCGGACCGCCCAGGGCCGTCACGAGCAGGTCCAGGTCGCCGTCGCCGTCGAGGTCGGCCAGCACGGCGCCGGTGGAGAAGCGTCCGGGGGCGGCCACGCCGGCGCTGTCGGTGACGAGTTCGAAGCGCCAGTTGCCGAGGTTTCGGTAGAGGGCGTTGGGTCCGTCGAGGCGGGCGAGGTAGAGGTCGGGGCGTCCGTCGCCATCGACGTCGCCGGTGGCCACGCCGGAGCCGTTCATGTAGTGGCGATTGGCGAGGAGCTGGTCTTCCCGGAGCATGTTGGCGAACGCGACGCCGGCCTTCGAGGCGGGCACCTCTTCGAACCCCGCCGCGCCGCCCGTCACCGCCAGGTCGGCCCATCGGTAGCCCGCCGCTTCGTGCCAGGTGACGGATGGATCGGCGGCACAGCCCGCGAGCGAAAGGAGGGTGAAGAGGCCGGTTGCGATGACGGCGAGGTGCTTCATGTCGGGCGCGCGCGGGGATCTTCCAGCCATCGGTTTGGGGGATGCGGCAGGTTGTTAACCGCCCTGCGGCAAATGGTTTCAACATGCGAGGAACGCTCAAGACGATGGACGAACGACGAAGGACGACCGAAAAAGAACCGACGGCGACGCAGGTAAAGAATCGCATCGCGAAGTAATTCTCGTCCTTCGACGTTGGACATTCGATGGGCGGCGTTTCGATATTCAAAAAAACGCCCCCACCATCGCGGATCATCGAAAGTATCCACCCATGCCCGATCCCTCCGCCGCCGACGCCCCGCAGGAGCCGCCGCGTACCTTCGGCGCGACGCTACGTCGCCTCGGCCCCGGCCTGATCATCGCCGGCTCCATCGTCGGCTCCGGCGAGTTGATCGCCACGACGAAGGTCGGCGCCGAGGCCGGGTTCTGGCTGCTCTGGGTAATCCTTATCGGCTGCGTCATCAAGGTCTTCACGCAGGTCGAGTTCGGGCGGCACGCCATCACCTGGGGTCAGACGCCGCTGCAGGCCCTCGACGGTGTGCCCGGCCCGCGCCTGAAGGCCAACTGGGTCGTCTGGTACTGGGCCCTGATGACGGTTTTGATCCTCTCGCAGCAGGGCGGCATCGTCGGCGGGGTGGGGCAGGCGCTGGCCATCAGCCGCCCGCTGACCGAGGAGGGCGCCGCCTATAACCGCGCGCAGAACGCCTGGGTGGAGGCCAAGGTGGAGCTGGCGCTGGCCCGCGCGCAGGGCGCCGACGCCGAGGGCCTCGACGCGCTGGAGGCACAAGCCGAGGCGATGACGGCCCGCGTCGCCGCGCTGCCCGAACCCCGTGACGCCTATCTCTGGGCCGCGCTCATCGCCCTGCTCACCTCCGTGCTGCTCTACGTCGGGCGCTACCGGTTCATCCAGGGGGTGGCGACGGCGCTGGTGGCGGCCTTCACCCTCGTCACCGTCGTCACGCTGGCGCTGCTGCAGACGACCGACTGGGCCGTGCGCGGCGCGGACATCTCCGCCGGCCTCAGCTTCCGGATGCCGCCCGCCGTCGAGCGCCTGGCCGCCAACCCGATGGCGACGGCGCTGGCCGCCTTCGGCATCATCGGCCTGGGCGCCGCCGAACTGATCATGTACCCGTACTGGTGCCTGGAGAAAGGCTACGCCCGCTACACCGGCCCGCGCGACGGCACGCCGGCGTGGACCGCCCGCGCACGCGGCTGGCTGCGCGTGCTCTTCACCGACGCCTGGCTCTCGATGCTCGTCTACACCTTCGCCACGGTGGCCTTCTACCTGCTCGGCGCCGCCGTGCTGGGCCGAACCGGCCTGAGTCCCGCCGGACGCGACATGGTCCGCACCCTGGCCGAGATGTACGTGCCGGTCTTCGGGCCGTGGGCCGCCGCCGTGTTCCTCTTCGGCGCCGTCGCCGTGCTCTACTCGACGTTCTTCGTGGCCGCCGCCGGCAATAGCCGCATGGTGGCCGACGGCCTGGGCCTCTTCGGCCTCACCGACGGCTCGGAGGCCGCCCGCACGCGCTGGACGCGCCGCGTCAGCGTGGCCTGGCCGCTGGCCGCCCTGGCGCTCTACCTCTTCGTGCGCGCCCCCGTGGCGATGGTGCTCGCCAGCGGCCTCGCGCAGGCCGTCATGCTGCCCATGCTGGGCCTGGCCGCGCTCTACTTCCGCTACCGCCGCAGCGACCCCGCGCTCCGCTCCGGGCGCCTCTGGGACGCGATGCTCTGGCTGTCTTTCCTGGGCTTCCTCGTCGTGGCAGCCTGGTCGCTCTGGAGCACGTTCGGGGCGTGAGGACGGCGCCTGGCACGGAAAGCGTTATCTTGAACCCGCACCGTCTGAGGATCCAGCCACAGTAGCCGCCCTCGGCATGGACGAAATCACGCATCATTACGACAAGACGAAGGCTTCGACGGGGTTTCTGGCCTGCGCCTTCGTGATGCTCTTGGGGCTGGTCGTGTGGCTCTTGCGCGCCCCGGCAGCCGCCGCCAACGAGCTACCGGAGCCGGTCGTCGCCGCCGTAGCCGGGCTGGCGTTCGCGCTGGGCGCCGGCCTGCTCGTCTACTGGACCTGGCGGATTTTCTACGCGGCACGGCCATTCCTGATCGTCAGCGAAAGGGGCGTCTACGTCGATATGGCCGGCTACGGCTGGATAGGGTGGGAGGAGATCGAAGAGATCGAGGTGGGCGTGTTCTTCAAGAATCCGTGCGTCGTCCTCCGCCTGAGGAAAGATGGGCCGTTCCTGGCGCGGCGCACCTGGTTCAGCCGCATGCAGCTATGGGCCTTTACCCGGCGTCCCTTCGCGCGGATCGTCACGACGATGCTGCCGGTGGAAGCCCCCGCCTTACGCGAACAGTTGGCGGCGTACTGGTCTCGCAGGCAGACGGGGCCGGATACGGCAACGGGCTAAAGCGTGGTGCCTGGCGCTGTGTGGGCGTGTGGGAGGATGAGCGTCTGGGAGGATCGAGGATTGAAGATCGAGGATCGAAGCTGGCCGATGGCGGGCGCTTTCGGGGGCCTGGTTATCCTCCATCCTAAATGCTCGAAACACGCTCCCATACGCCCACACCCCCAACCTCCCACACCCTCCGAAGGACGTCATCCATATTCCGTCGTTGAAGAGCGGCCCTCCCTTGTCTCAGGGCGCAGGAATGAGTATCGTGGGATAGACCGATTCTGCCCGGCGGCGTGCCCTCATCGTCCGTGCGCCTCCTTGCCGCCGGTCCCACGATTCTCCCGCCTTCGCCATGAATCCGCAACAGACCCAGTACCCGCTCCTGAAGGCATTGGTCGAGCGCCGGTCGCGGCGTTTCGGCAAGGGCATGCGCCTCAACGGCGGGCCGCTCGCCTACGCCAGCGTGCGCGCCCCGCAGCCGCTCAGCACCGACGAAGAGGCGGCCCTCGTCTTCGCCGCCTGCGGCATCACCGGCCCCACGCTGGCCGAACTGCCCTTTCGCACCGGCGACGTGCCCGAGGCCAGCAGCGGCAACATCATCGCCAACCTCGTCGGGCGCACCGTGCCCAGCGGCGACGCCATCCACGGCGTGACGCTCTTCGTGCTCAACGACGACGGCGCCTGGATGATCAAACGCCCGCAGGACTACCCGCGTAGCGAGATCGCCGGTCTGGCCCGCGCCGCCCGCGCCGGCAGGCTCGTCGAACTCTACGATAAAAGCCGCATCCGCATCGCCGACCGACGGCCCGAAGTGCCGCGCGAGCCGCCCTACACGCCGCCCTTCAACAAGTGGTCGGCCAACCTGCCGGGCACCACCTACTTCCTGCCCGTCAACGAACTCTCCACGCTTTACATCAACATCCTGCTCTCGGCCTTCGACGACGAGTTTGCCTACTTCCTGGTGGACGACCGCAACGGCTTCCGCCCGGCGGGCATCGGGCGCTTCGCCCGCTCGAAGGGGGGGCACCTCTACGACGATCCCAAGATGGGCCGCTTCGGCACCGTCGCTACGCTGGAGGCGTGGCTCCTCGAATTCACCTCGCTCGAACAGGGGGCGATGCTGCAAAACCTGGGGCTGATGACCGAAGCCCTCGGCCTCGGCGGCTTCCCGCACTTCGCCGCGCATCCGTTCGTGTGGATGCAAAGTCTGGGCTTCCGCATGGCGCCGATCCCCTTTTCGAAGGTCATCGGCGCGGGCGCCTTCGCCAGGCTGGCGATCAAGGCGCTCGGCAAGGAGATGCCCGTGCCCACGGCCGTCGGGCTGGAAGCCGGCGGCGAGGTGCTCCTGAAGCCCTTTTGCCCGCCCTACTACCCCGACATGGAAGCCGCCGTGCTGGCCTACGTCGAGTACAAGTACGCGCAAAAGACGGGCACCTTCCGCGACGGCGGCGCGGCCACGAGCTGGAAGGACGGCGCGGCGGTGCAGGCCGAGATCCCGACGTACAGCGACAAGGCCATCGACGCCGCCATCGCCTACGCCCGGTACGTCTACGAGCGCTACGGACGCTTTCCGGCCTTTTGCGGTCCATTCCGGACCGTGCTGGCCCACCAGGCGCATCACCTCGACCCGGACTTCTACGAGCGCTTCTACCGGCCCGAAGCCCTCGGCGAGACGGCGCGGGGGAGGGGAGCAGATCGAGGATAACGGATCGAGGATCGAAGATCGAGGTGCTGCCCGGCGATCTTCGATCCTCGAAACCATCTCCCACGCGCCCACACCCACAAACTCACTTCGCGCGGCGGAAGGTCTGCTCGAAGTTGGTCTGCGTGTTCTTCAGCGTCAGTTCGTTGGCGCGGTTGCGCAACGTGTACGTCCAGACTTCCTGGGTGCTGCGCGTGTGGCTCCACAGCGTGAGCTTGTTGCCGGAGAAGGCGCGCACTTCGCCGCGCTCCAGCTCCGCGTAGGGCGGGTCGCTCTGGAAGACGGTGAACGAACCGTCGCCGTAGATCTGGAGGCGGAAGCGGTCGGGCACGTGCGGGTTGGGCGGATTCTCGCGGATCTTGTCCCACTTGAAGGCGAAGCGCACGAGGGCGTAGATGTTGGGCCGGTCGTGGCGCTGGAAGTCCTGCCGGAACCCGTCGGAGAGGCGGGTCAGGCGCAGCCGAGTGCCGCCGTTGAGGAAGCTGTAGGACCACGTGGTGACCGTACTTCGCTGGACTGAATACAGCTCGATCCGGTTGCCGGTGAGGCTGCGCACTTCGCCCTGCTCGATGGGCCGGTAGGGGCTGACGAAGAAGGTGCTGAACGAGCCGTCGGCCAGGAAGCGCAGGTGGAAGTCGTCCGGCACGGGCGAAGGCGGGCTTTCGGCCACCTTGCGCCAGTGGTAGAGGAAGCGGTCGAGCTTGCGCGGTTCGGGCTGCGGGAAGCGGCGGAAGACCTGCTCGAAGCCGCCCAGCTTCAGGTGCAACTCGGTGTTGTTGTTCGTGAACCAGTAGTCCCAGATCTCCGTCTTGTTCTGGTTGACGTTGTGGAGCTTGACCTTCCGGTCGCTCAGAAACGCCACCACCACGCCGCGGTCGAGCTGGGTGAAGGGGTTGGAGAAGAACGTGTTGAAGGTGCCGTCGGCGTAGAAGCGCAGGTGGAAGTTGTCCGGCACGGGCGAGGGCGGGTTCTCGGCGATCTTTTCCCAGTGGTAGCGCAGCCCCGCGCCGAGCAACGCGCTCGGTTGCGGCGCGCCCTCCCCGACGCCCTGCGCCGCCGGGTCGTTCAGGCTGAAGGACGTGAAGGACATGTCGCGGCTGAAGGCGTAGGTGGTCGTGTCCCGGTTCCACGTCCGGTCGTCGCGGTAGAGGGTGCCGTTGGGCATCCTGGCGCGGTAGCCGTCCGACGAGACCTGAAAGACCTTTTCCGCGCGGTAGGCCAGGGTGGTCTTGTCCGGGTCGATGGTGTTCGGGTCGCCGTGGAAGCTGACGCCCTCGCAGAGGTTGTAGTTGGTCAGGGTGGCTTTGTTGGCCCGCCAGTAGTTCACGTCCTGGCCGAAGGTGTTGGGGCGGCTGTCCTCGTTGTAGAAGATGAGCTGCTTGCGGGCGCCGCCGCCGGCGGCCTGGTGGATGACGCCGGTGACCCAGTCGGCCCACTTGACGCGCTCGGCCACGGTCGATTGCCCCGTCGGCGGCTCGTTCATGATCTCGTAGAAGACGTTCCAGTAGCCCTTCGTCTCGGCCACCACCTTCTCGATGTAGCCCTGCTGCAACGCCTTGAGCCTGGCCTGCTGCCCGACGCCGAAGACGCGGAAGAATTCGGGCAGGCCGCTCCGGTTGGGATCGTTGGGCAGTTCCGCGATCACGTCCTGTTTGTTGTTCTCGGTTCTCCAGGGGTTGTGCGGCCAGCGATT
>JBFGTT010000082.1:0-9494 GCA_041565995.1 Rhodothermales bacterium | reverse complement strand
TCGCGCGGCACGGGCCGGTCGCTGAAGAAACGGACGGAGCGGCGCTTTGCCATCTGGTGGTAAAAGACCTCGGCGCGGGCGCGCATCTCGGCCAGGGGCCGCTCTTCATGCTCAAAGGCAACGGGGCGGTAGGTGCTCATGGCCCTTGTTTTTAACGGTCGAAAACGCCGGGATGAACGGGGATTGGGATATGGCCATTAGAAAATGGTTCGTACCGATTCGCGGAAGTCATGTCATGATACAGGGGGTAAAGCGTGAAACGTGAGGGTACTTCGTTGAAACGTGCCAGCGGCACCCTCACGATTTACGTTTCATGCTCGTGCTATCCAGGCATGGGTAAACGGAACCGGTGTCAGGCGTAGCGCCCTCCCCCACCATTTTCGATTTTCCATTTCCTATTTTCCACCCCAGTCATGCCCTCGCCAACCTGCCCGCCGACGCGCCATGAACACGCCGAACGCCGCGCCTGCCGCGCTCCCCTCGCAACACTATGAGGGCGTGCTGGTCACGACGGACGGGTTGACCCTCTTTGCGCAGGGCTGGCAGGCGGCGCAAGCGGCGCGGTCCATCGTAGCCGTCGTGCACGGCTACGCCGAGCACAGCGGGCGCTACGCCGGCCTGGCCGCCCACCTCGTCGGCCACGGCCACGCCGTGCACACCTACGACCAGCGCGGCCACGGACGCTCGGACGGACGACGCGCCTACGTGCACGCCTTCGACCGGTACCTTGACGACCTGGACCTGTTTCTGGCCTCGCTCCAGGCGCGCTTCCCGGAGATGCCCCTCTTCCTCTTCGGCCACAGCATGGGCGGCGCCGTGGCGGCCCTCTACTGCCTCGAACGCGACGCCGCCGTGCAGGGCCTCCTGCTCAGCAGCCCCGCCCTCAAAATCAGCCAGGGCGTCGCGCCGATCTTGCAGCGGCTCGCGGCGGTGGTGGGCCGCCTGCTGCCCTGGCTGCCGACCGTCCAGCTGGACCGCCGCCTGCTCTCGCGCGACCCGGACGTGGTGGCACAGGCCGAGCACGATCCGCTTAACTTCCACGGACGTATGCCCGCCCGTAGCGGCGCCGAACTCCTCCGTGCCACGAAGCGCATCGGGCGGCAGATGGAAGCCCTCACGGTGCCCCTGCTGCTGCTCCACGGCGCAGACGATGGCCTCACCGACCCCGCCGGCAGCGCCGACCTCTACCGCCGCGCCGCTTCGCCCGACAAGACCTTCCACCGCTACGACGGCCTCTACCACGAGACGTTCAACGAGCCGGAACGAGCGCAGGTGCTCGCGGCCCTCACCGGCTGGCTCAACGAGCGCGTCTGAGCGTGCGTACGGCGGCGCGTGGATCGCCGTCCGCAGAGGCGGCGCCGGTCAGTCGAGCGTGAAGAGGCGGTCGTAGACGAAGCCGAAGGAGTAGGATTTCTGCGTGGTCCGCTGCTCGATGTACTCGGCGGCTTTCTGGAGGCGCTGGGGGATCTTCATGATCTTCTCCTGCATCTTGCGCCCCATCTCGTTCAGCCCCGTCATCACGTCGATCTTCCAGAAGACGATGGCCTCTTCGACGATCTTCTTGTAATCCCACGGCCCGTAGATACCCACACGGCGGACCACGTCGGCCATCTCGCGGAAATGCGGGATGGTGGCGCCGGGCATCAGCAGGCTGGGCATGATGGCCAGGGCCGATTGCAGGGCGCGGTTGGGATCGAGTTCGAGGATGGCTTTGAAGACTTGCCGGTAGAACGTGAAGTGCTTGGCTTCGTCGGCGGCGACGTTCGAGAGGATCTCCTTCAGGGCCGGCTCGTGCTCGCCGGCGACGCGGCCCGTGTTGCGATGCGAGTGCTGCGTGGCGCGCTCCTGCAACGTGGTGTAGACGAAGACGCGGTAAGGGTCGCCGTCCCACGCGGGCGTAAAGCCGGCCTCGTTGTAGGCGTACTGCATCAGCTCGACTTCGCGGAAGCGGAAGAGGCGGGCGTCGCGGGCGTAGTCGTGGATGACGAGGCCGTGGCGGTCTTCTTCGGCGGTCCACATGTAGTTCCACCGGCGCCAGACGCTTTCGTTGCCGAAGTAGGTGTAGAGCACCCGGTGGAAGTGCGGCAGGCCCTCCTCGGTGAGCAGGTTGAGGGCCACCGCCACGCGGACGGCGTCGGGGAGGCCGCGCGCGCGGTCGCGCAGCCGGGCCAGGGCGCGCTCCTCGTCCTCGTCCATCTGCTCGTCGGCGCACAGAAAATCGCTCGGAAACCAGAGCCGGCGCTTGCTGCAGTGCTCCTCCATCAGGGTCTCGACCAACGGCTCCAGCTCGTGTAGAACATCAACTTTGGCGCGGGTTTCGAACTCTTCGTCTTTTTCAACCGGGATGATCACGTCCATGAGGCGCAGGCTGTTGGTTATAGAAGCAGGGAAGCGATGGAGGGGAGCAGCGGACGCAGGAACCGCCGGGCTGTCGCGCAGAGTTGCATTTTACGAAAAGTTAGAACGATAACCAATTCTCAAATGTTCGTTCGCGGCGCACGCCCGCCACACCGCCCAGGCGACTACTGCAGCGCGAAGACGACCTGCACCACGGCGCGCACTTCGATCTCGCCGGCGGCGTAGGCTTCCGGCTCGGGCGAGGCGTCTTTCGAGACGGCCATCGCGGCCTCCATGCGCAGCACCGGGCGCGGGAAGTCGAAGCTCTGCTCGGCGATGGTCAGCACCGGGCCGAGCTTCACGTCGAGCGTCGCGGCCATCAGGCGGGCCTTGTCGCGGGCGTTGGTGAGGGCCTTGCGGAGGGCTTCGTCGCGGGCGGCGTCGCGGTCCTTGAGTTCGTAGGCGACGCCGTCGAGGCGGTTGGCGCCGCGCTGAACGATGTCGGCCACGAGGGTGGGCAGCTTCTCGAGGTCGTCGAGTTCGACGACGACCTGCCGGGCGGCTTCGAAGCCGACCTCGTCGTAGCGGCGCGTCTGGGGGTTGTATTCGCGGGCGGGCTGGAGGCTGAGCGTCTCGAGGCGCATCTTGCGCTCGTCGACGCCCAGGGCGCGCACGGCGTTCATGGCCTCTCTGGCGGCGGCGGCGTTGAGCCGGCGGGCCTCCTCCGGGTCTTCCGCGCGCGTGACGACGCCGAAGCGCACCGTCGCCTGGTCCGGCACGGCGCGCACGACGCCCTCGCCGCTGACGCTGACGGTGCGATCTTTCGATTGCATCATGGGGTCCTGTGCCTGGGCGGGAAGAAGAACCCAGAGGGCCAGCACGCACGCGGCGGCCCACCGATAGGTCAGGGAAGTCTTCATCGTGCTCCTCGAAACCGTGATCAGGGAAAACAGCCGTGCCCCCCTTCAATGGCTTCGCGCCACGCGGGATCCCGGGGCGCGCAAGGCCATCCTCCTGACTCCGCAGGATTCCGCCGGGTGCCCTTGAAAAGCAAGCCCTTTCGATTGAAGCCGGGTGCCCGGTACGGCGTCCGGGTCTTCGGTATTTTTCAGCTTTTGGAGACCTTGTCCGTGTGAGCGCCTTTCTCCACCGTCTTCTCAACAACCTCCACGGCTTTGAGCGCATTCCAGATGGCTTCATTTTGAAGGCCCAGGCCCCCGCCGCCCCGATGTTCCTGGGTAACCTGCCGGTTGATGTCGGCAACGATGACCGCGCCGGGATCATCCTCTATCGTGATGCCCCATTTGGCGTGATCCTTGGTGAATGGCCACGTGTAACCGGGATATCCGATGCCACCGAGGTCGACGCGCAGGATGTCCTCGGTAACTACTTTGCCCCCGCTGTCGTCATCGCTGAAGACCATGCCGCGACGCCAGGTTTCTACATTCAAGCTGCTATTCAGTTCAGGTCCGACCAGGTCTTCCCAGAAGTCCTTACCGTAGTTATCTCCTTCGGCGGGATTGCTCCAGCGACGATTTTTGCCGAAGAATTTGAGTTTTTCTCCGCCCCTGGTTTCCAGGTCGATCACGGAATAGTCTGTCGGTAGGGGAGCGGAATTCATGGCGGCTAATTTTGCCAGGCTTTCGTCCGAACCTACGCCTGGGAGCTTGCTGGCATAGACCTGTGGTTCGTGCTGGGTGCGCAATACCTCGGCGATGGCGTTGGCCGTCTCATAATTCTTGAAGGAAATGCACAGGTAGGTCTGGCCGTACTCCTGCTCCATCTTCGGCAACGTGTTCTCCCCTTCGCCAGGGAAGCGCGGCGTGGAATGCAGGAGGTAGAAGCCGCTGTCGGTTGTCTTATCGAAGGCTAGGATGCCCTTGGTGTGGCCCTTGGATCCGTCATCCTTGGGTTTGGGGACCTCCCTGGTGGGCGGGATCTCGTCGTTCCAGAGAATATATCCGACTCCGGGCGAGCCTGAGAAGATCGATCCTAGCGTTTGAGCGAGGGCGCCTGTCTCGTGGTCCAGGGTCACCTCCGACATCGTCGGCCCGCCTCCGGTGCTGGCGTCGCAGTAGAGGAACTCGAAACCGGTCGTGTCTTTCTTGGGGCCGACTCCGACGGGGAGCTTGTAAGCGAACCACCAATCGACGGCCTCGCCTTGTACATTGCTCAACGGGGATACCATCGCTTTGATCATCTCGGTGGAAGGAAAGCGCACCATGCTGGCAAACCCCAATATAAGATAATAACAGGCGGCTGTAACTCCCCGAAAAACAAAAAAACTCAAGCTGTGTTCTCCAGGAGATTCTCCGACGAGGGGACCGGCGATGGCTACTCCGCCGACAGGTCGTCGGTTGTCCTTGAAAGGCTGCCGGGTCTACGGCACCGCAGGGGTCACCTTTCGCGTCACGGCGTCAGGCGGCCCAGCAGACGAGGGAAGGGGATCGTCTCGCGGACGTGGTCGAGGCCGCAGAGCCAGGTGACGGTGCGTTCGAGGCCCAGCCCGAAGCCGCTGTGCGGCACCGAACCGTAGCGGCGCAGGTCCAGGTACCACGAGAAGACGTCCTCGGGCAGGCCGTGTGCGGCCACCTGGCGTTCGAGGAAGGCCAGGTCCGTGGCGCGCTCGCCGCCGCCGACGATCTCGCCGTAGCCTTCGGGGGCCAGCACGTCCATGCCCAGAGCCAGCCGGTCGTCCTCCGGGTCGCGTTTCATGTAGAACGCCTTGACGGCCGCCGGGAAGCGGTGGACGACGATGGGCCGGTCGAAGTGCCAGGTCAGCACGGTCTCGTCGCTGCCGCCGAAGTCACCGCCCCAGGCGAAGGCGCGGGCCGAGGCTTTCCAGTCCGGCAGGTTGCGCTGCTCCTCTTCGATCTCTCCGAGGCGTTTGTGGATCTCGATCTCGCGGGCGTCGAGCTGGCGTTTGACGTGTTTCTTGGCCTGCCCGTAGTGCTTTTTGTTCTGCTCCTGCTCGGCCACGAGGCGGGCCTGTTCCTGCGCCAGGGCGGCCAGGCGTTCGTCGAGCATCTGCGCCGTCTCGTCGCTGCGCAGCAGGTCTACGGCGTCGGTGTAGCTCAGGCGGGGGAAGGGTTTCTGCACGCGCCGCAGCGGCTCGGTGTCGCGCTCCAACACGTCCAGTTCGGCGGCGCAGTGGCGCAGAACGTCCGCGGCAAGGTGGACGAGGAAGTCCTCGGCCAGTTCCATGTTCATCGCCAGGTCGTAGAAGGCCATCTCCGGCTCGATCATCCAGAACTCGGTCAGATGGCGGCGCGTCTTCGATTTTTCGGCGCGGAACGTCGGGCCGAAGGTGTAGATTTTGCCCATCGCCATGGCCATGGCCTCGCCGTGGAGCTGGCCGCTCTGGGTCAGGTAGGCGGGCTGGCCGAAATAGTCGATGGCGAAGAGCGTGGTGGTGCCTTCGACGGCGTTGCCCGTCAGGATGGGGGCGTCCATCTGGATGAAGCCGCGATCCTGGAAGAACTGGTGGATGGCCATGATGACGCGGTTGCGCACGCGCATGACGGCCCACTGGCGGCGGCTGCGCAGCCAGAGGTGGCGGCGGTCCATCAGGAACTCGACGCCGTGCTCCTTGGGCGTGATGGGATAGTCCTCGGCCTTGCTCAAGAGCACCACCTGCGCGGCCTGGATCTCGTAGCCGCCCACCTGCCGCTCGTCCTTGACGACCTTGCCCCGGACTTCGAGGGCGCTCTCCTGCGTGGCCTCGTCGGCGGCCCGCCACGCAGCCGCCTCCACCTGCTCTTCGGCCACGATGCACTGCACCAGCCCCGAACCGTCGCGTAGGACCAGGAAGTAGAGGCCCTTCGAGCCGCGCTTGTTGTAGAGCCATCCCTTGACCGTCGCCTGCCGGCCTTCGTGCGCGGGCAGGTCTTCAATCGAAACAAAATCTACGGGCATACGATGCAGAGCGATTTCGGATGAAGGTACGCAAACCGGCCTGCGCAGCCGCTCAGGCGGACGCCGGCGAAGGCGCGCAGACACCCGCGAGACGAGGCACCCGGCCGCCTCAGCGCCGGATCTCGTCTTGCCACGAAATCGACTTGCGCTCGCCGGCGACGGTCGAGTGCAGCAGTTCGAAGTCCCCGAAGCCGTCGAGGTCGGCGAAGACGAAGAGGGCCTGTCCTTCGCCGGGGATGTTGTTGTACTGCCAGATTTCGTGGGGCTTCGTCTCGCGGTCGTAGAGGTGCGGTTCGACCTGGACGGGCGTGCCGTACTTGATGAGCACGCGGCCCCGGTCGGTCTTCCAGCCCTCGATGCGGCCGCTGGTGTAGCGCTGGTTGGCGTACTGGAGCCGCCCGTAGAACTCCTCGCGGAACTCGTTGAGGGGGGTCGAGGGGTTGGGGTCGCGCTTGCGCCAGAAATCCATCAGGAAGCGGCGGCGCTCGTCGAGGTCCTGGATGCTCCTGGCGCGCTGGCGCTCGCGCTCGGTGGCGACCAGATCCGCGTGGGCATAGCCCTTCTCGAGCTCTTCCTCGGACATCGTGGCGTAGGGGCTCGTCTCGAACGAGGTTTCGAGGGCTACGACCGGCTCGCGCTCCACCTGGGGATTGAAGACGAAGAACTTGCGCGCCTGCTCGGCCATCGATTCGTTGTTTTCGTCGAGCACGGCCAGGCGCAGGAAGTAGGAGCCGCTGGGCAAGGCGGCCAGGTTGAAGGTGCCGAAGAGCACGTCGGGCGTGCGCGCCTGGCGCTGGGAGCGACGCTGCAAGCCGGGCAAAGGCTGCGGACGGTTGGCCTCGGCGACGTAGGCCAGGAGGGTGTACTGGTCGTCGTCGCCGGCAATCTCATCGACGTGGTAGGCCTCGGCGTAGTAGAAGAGCGTGTTGAGGCCCTGGCCGTAGAGCTGGTTGGCGTTAGGACGGATCAGGAGGCCGTTCTTGTAGAAGAGGTCCGTGCGGTCCTGGCCGGGGGCGATGGTCGTGGCGAGCGTGATGTCGGAGAGGCCCACCAGGTCCTGCGCGGAGAAGTCGGGCACGAGCAGGTCGCGGCGCAGTTGCAACTCCTGGCGCCCGGAGGCGGCATCGGCCGGGAGCGTCAGGCGGAGTTCGTACTCGCCGGGTGGCACCGGGACGCGGGTCTGGTGCACGAAGTACTGCCCCTGGCTGAAGCCGGCGGTGTCCGGCACGGCAAAGGTGAGCGCGAGGCTGTCCTGCCAGACGGGGTCGCTGGGGGTGCCCGGCAGCGTGGCGTCGGTGCTGCGCAAGACCTGCATGCGCAACGGCAGGCGGGCGCGGAAGCCCGTCGAGTCGGCCTCGAAGGGCAGCGTGCCGGCGCCGAAGGCCAGGTAGACTTCGAGCAGCGACGTGTCGTCGTCGTAGGCGAAGGAGGCGTGGTCGAGGTCCAGTTCGACCAGCGGGGCCGCCTGCCCCGCCGCACCCCGGGCCAGGGCGACGACGAGCACGAAGGCAACCAGACGGGCTGTGGTTTTCATGGCTCTACAGACTCAGCTAGGCAACGGCACCCGGACCACCCGGCGCGCCTTGCTAAAGCCGCTGGCGGCGTCCCAGGTTCCCCGGCCGGGCGGCAGGGATCTTCAAGATAGCGCGCCGCGACGGCCCTACGCTACGGACGTATTTCTGCCCTGCGCCTGCTCGCACGATTTCGAGGTCGATGCGTTCCCTCAAGCCTCCCGCGCAGCCCGCCACGGCGTCTCACCGGACGAGCGTCATCCGCCCGGTCTGCATCATCGCGCGGCCCGCCGTCCGGGCGATCAGGCGATAGAGGTAGGTGCCCGAAGCCAGCCCCCCGGCGTCGACCCGAAGGCTGCGCCCGGCGCCCGCCTCCACCCGCTGCGCCGGCACCGTCAGCACGGTGCGACCGAGCACGTCGACGACCTCGACCGAGACCTCGGCGGCCTCCGGCAGGTCGAACCGGATCGTCGTCTGCGGATTGAACGGGTTGGGGTAGTTGCCCTCCAGCACGAACGCGGCGGGCACGTCCTCGGCGCCCTCGGCTGCCGTGATGACGGAGGCGCGCACCGAGTTGCCTAAGACGTCGAAGCCGATCAGGGTGAAGCCGTCGCTGGCCTTGCTGCCAGCGCCGGAGGTCAGAAAAACCAGCGTCTGACGACCGAAGAAGTGCAGTTCGAGGCGAAAGACTTCGTACTCGACCGTGTTGTCGGCGTTGGTGACCTGGAGGTTGTAGCCGGCGGGCGCCAGCGCCTGGTAGCCGAGGATCCCGCCGAAGGAAAGGTTGTTGACCAGCAGCGCATTGATGTGGCTGTTGCTGCTGACCGGGTCGAGGATGCGCACGTCGAGTTCGCCGAGGTCCGGGCTGCCGTGGACGAAGATGTATTCGAGGTCGTTGTTGCTCGAGACCAGGCGAATCTTGTCCTGGACCAGAAGTTGCAGTTCCGCCTGGCGCCCGGCCACGACGGCGACGTAGTTGACCTCTCGAAAGACGGTCAGCGTCTGGCTCAGGAGGGGGTTGCTGTTGTCGGCGTCGCCGGCGGCCACGACGTCGATGCGGGCCTCGCCTGCCGGAACCCTCAGGAAGACGGTGGCCGTCTGGAAGCCGGCGTCGTCGGCCACCCGATGGCCGTTGACGTAGAGATCCACGGCCTCCAGGTCGAGCGCATTGTGGATCAGTTGCATGTGGGCCACGACCTCGGCGGGGACCTGGCCCTGTGCGCGGGCGAAGCCGGCCGTCAGGCCGGCCAGGAGGAGCAGCGCAACCAGAGGTCGCAACGGTGCTGTCGATCGGTCCAAGGTCGTATCCCGGCTGGTGGACGAGGTCAATAGCTGCGCGTGGAGCCTGGACACCCCCTCACCGACGTGTCTCGACATCGCTCACGCCCTGAGCGCTTGGAACAGGTTAAGATACGAGATAACAGGAAAAGAACACAAGGGTTACGCTTTTCGACAGGCGGCGGCAAGCGGGTAGATGGGCGCAAGCCGGGGAAGCCTTGACGAGGGCGCTTCAGCCGTCAGCGTAAAGAAGCTGATCGCTGAAAGCCGTCGGCGTAAAGAAGCCGTCCGCTGAAAGCTGTCCGCTGAAAGCCGTACAAAGCAGAAAGCCCCGGCGCCTTTCGACACCGGGGCTTTCGTGCTGTTTTATGGTCTCCCGGAGGAGAACGCTCGTCTTACTTGACCAGCGTCATCCGGCCCGTCTTGACCATGGTGTTGTCGACCGTCTTGGCG
>JBFGTT010000081.1:0-9668 GCA_041565995.1 Rhodothermales bacterium | reverse complement strand
GAAGCTCGCGGCGATCATCACCCCGGCGGCGAAGCCCATCATGGCGTCGAGCAAGGCCCGCCGCACCGAGCGTGTGAAGAACACCAGCGCGGCCCCCAGCGCCGTCACCGACCACGTGAACAAACCGGCCAGCAACGCCTGCACGAGTGGGTCGAGGGCTTTGAACCAGGCGATCATGGCATCTCGGGTTGTCGATGGGAGAGGGTGGACAGGCTCCTACGTTCAGGGATCCGCAATCCCCAATCCGCCATCCGCAATCCGCCATCCATCCCTACCCCACCAGCACGCCGGCGATGGTGGCCGTCATCAGGTTGGCGAGGGTGGCGGCCAGCAGGGCGCGCAGGCCCAGTTGCGCCAGCTCCGACGTGCGCGAGGGCGCCAGCGGCCCGATGCCGCCGATCTGGATGGCGATGGAGGAGAAGTTGGCGAAGCCGCAGAGCGCAAACGTCGCCATGGTGATGGACTTCTCCAGCAGCGCGCCCCCGCTGACCAACGTGCCCAGGTTCAGATACGCCACGAATTCGTTGAGCACCACCTTGGTGCCCAGCAGCGAGCCGAACGAGACGGCGTCGGTCCAGGGCACGCCGATGAGCCAGGCTATCGGTGCGATGGCGTAGCCGAAGAGTTGCTGGAGCGTCAACTCGGCGCCGAAGAGGCCGGCGATCCAGGCCACGATGTAGTCGCCCATGGCAATCAGGGCGATGAAGGCGATCAGCATACCGCCCACGTTGAGGGCCAGCTTGAGGCCGTCGGCGGCGCCGGTGGCGGCGGCGTCGATCACGTTTTCGGGGCGCTCGGCGATCTGGATCTTGACGTCGCCGCTGGTCTCCGGGGCGCCGGTCTCCGGGATGAGCATCTTGGCCAGCAGCAGCGCCGCCGGCGCGGCCATCACGCTGGCGCCCAGCAGTTGCTCGGCGAAGAGCAGGCGGGCTGCGTCGAGTTCCAGCCCGCGCGCCTGCGCGAAGGCGTTGCCGAGGATCTGGATGTAAGCGGCCATCACGCCCCCGGCGATGGTCGCCATGCCGCCGGTCATCACGGCCATCAACTCGCTCCGCGTCATCTTTTCGAGGAACGGCCGCACCACCAGCGGCGCCTCGGTCTGCCCCACGAAAATGTTGGCCGTCACCGAGAGCGACTCGGCGCCGCTGGTGCCCAGGGCGCGGCGCACCAGCCACGCCATCGCCTGCACCACGCGCTGCATGACGCCGAGGTAGTAGAGGATGCTCATGAGCGAGCCGAAGAAGATGATCGTAGGCAGCACCTGGAAGGCGAAGAAGCTGCCCACGCCGCTCTGCTCGACGGCCAGGTCGCCGAAGAGAAACTTGGCGCCCTCGGTGGTGAAGTTGAGCACCAGCACGAAGAACGAACTGATCCACGAGAAGAACGCCTTCGGCCAGCCCAGCGGCGCGAAAAAGGCGCCCATGGCGTCGCCCTTGAGGATGAAAACAGCCAGCACGAGCTGGATGGACAGCCCCGCGCCGACGATGCGCCAGCGGATCTGCCGGCGATGGCTCGACAGCACAAACGCGATGCCCAGGATGACGACGAGACCGAGCAGGCCGCGCAACAGGCCGATGAAAAAGTCCATGAGGCGGTTCCGGCGGAAGGGTGCGGTGAAAAGACGGGCAAAGATACGGGTTTTGTCGAACATTAAAAGCGGAGAACGTCCGGCCCCGATGCATGTGCGCAAGATGGTCAACGCCTTGCCGGGAGGGCTTTCAGCCTAAGCCGTCAGCTTAGTGATGCTTTCGCCGTAAGCTGATCGCCGTAAGCCGACTTCGGAGGGAAACGTGAATCTGAATTTCACGCATTCCCGGTCGATTCCATCGGGCGATATTGCCTATCTTGGGCGGCGATGCGTGCCCGGCTTCTTCGCCCTTCGCGCCGCGCGCATCCCGCCGGCCCCTCACGCCGACGTCCGTTCCACGAATTCGATCCTTTCGACATGACCTTCTTGCGTAGTTTCTCGACGATGCTCTTGCTGGCCGTGCTCGTCGGCGTGGCGCCGGCAGCGGCCCAGGATCCGGACGCCCCCGCCGAGACCGACGAGGAGATGCCGCTGCGTGGCAGCAACCGCGCCCTCAGCTTCAGCCTCGACAACCTCAGCCTCGGCGCCCTCGACGGCGGCGTCGGCGGCAAGTTGTGGATCAGCCCCAATACTGCCCTGCGTACCAGTCTCAACCTCCGCATCACCTCCGACGAAGACGTGACGGGCGACGCCGTCGACGCGGGGCGCTCGGCGGTCTCGGGCGGCCTCTCGTTCCTGGTCGAATGGCATTCGGAGGACTTCGGGCGCGTCTCGCCCTACCTCGGGTCGGGCTTCGCCGTCGGGGCCGGCGCCTTCTCCCAGACCGTCGATTTCGCGCCCGGCAACGCCCTTCGGCGGAGCCGGCAGAAAGGCTCGAACCTGCTCTTTAGCGTCAACGCGGCGCTGGGGGCGGAGGTGCGCCTCTCCCGGCGCGTCTCGCTGGCGGGCGAGCACCTCTTCGGAGCCACCGTGAGCCTCGGCGACGAAGAGCGCACCGAGGTCTTCGTCGACGCCCCGTCCCAGCGCACCGTGCGCGACGTGCGCTCCTTCACCGTCGGCACCGGCACCTCCAGCCTCATCCTCTCGATCTATTTCTAAGCCCGGTCCGCGAGGACGCCCGGCGGGTCGCGGATCTTTTGCGCCGCCTGGCTCCGTTAGACCCCCTGTGCCGGGCGTGCCCGCCGCGCGCCTTGCCCCGCCCCGAACCCGCAACCCGTCGTTTCATGCGGACCTTCCACCTCTTTTCCGACGACGCCGAGGCCGGCGGCACGGCGCCTGCCGAGGCCGACGCCGCCGAGCGCATCCTGCAAGGCTTGAATCCCGACCAGCAGGCCGCCGTGCGGGCCACCGACGGGCCGGTGATGATCATCGCGGGGCCGGGATCGGGTAAGACCCGCACGCTCACCCACCGCATCGCCTACCTGCTGGCTACCGGCAAGGCCCGCTCCAGGGAGATCCTGGCGCTCACCTTCACCAACAAGGCCGCCCGCGAGATGAAGGAGCGCGTGCACCGCCTCGTCGGCGCCGAAGAGACGCGGGGGATGTGGATGGGCACCTTCCACGCCAGCTTCGCCCGCCTGCTGCGCCGCGAAGGCGACCGCATCGGCTACACGAGCGACTTCTCGATCTACGACACCGACGACGCCGAGCGCGTGCTGCGCGGCCTGATGGAGCGCCACAACATCGACCCCCGGCAATTCAGCCCGCGCCTGATGCAATCGCTGCTGTCGAGCGCCAAGAACCAGATGGTGGCGCCGGCGCAGTACGAGAGCCTGGCCGCCACCGCCGCGCAGGAGAAGGCCGCACGGGTCTACGGGCCGTACCAGGAGGCCCTCCGCCGCGCCAACGCCCTCGACTTCGACGACCTGTTGCTCAAGCCCATCGAACTCTTCGAAAAGGCGCCCGAGGTCTTGCAGCGCTACCAGCAACGCTGGACGTACCTGCACATCGACGAGTACCAGGACACCAACCGCGCGCAGTACGTCCTGGCTAAGATGCTGGCGGCCCGCCACAAGAACCTCTGCGTCGTCGGCGACGACGCGCAGAGCATCTACGCCTTTCGCGGCGCCGACATCGGCAACATCCTCTCCTTCCAGCGCGACTACCCCGAGGCGACCGTCGTGCGCCTGGAGCAGAACTATCGCTCGACCAAGAAAATCCTGCGCCTGGCCGGCTCCATCATCCGCCACAACCGGGATCAACTCGAAAAAGAACTCTGGACCGACAACCACGAGGGCGACCACGTCGTCCTGATGGAGGCCCTCTCGGAGAAGGACGAGGCCCAGAAGATCGAACGCACCCTCCGCGACCTGCACGTGCGCGGCGGCCATCCCTACCGCGACTTCGCCGTGCTCTACCGCACCAACGCCCAGAGCCGCTCGCTCGAAGAGGCCCTCCGGCGCGGCGGCATCCCCTACCGCGTCGTCGGCGGCGTCTCGTTCTACCAGCGCAAGGAGATCAAGGACGCGCTGGCCTACCTGCGCCTGCTCGTCAACCCCAGCGACGCCGCCAGCCTGCGCCGCGTGCTCAACTACCCCACGCGCGGCATCGGGGGGAAGACGCAGGAGGCCCTCTTCGACTACGCCGGGCGCGAGATGCTCAGCCCCTGGCAGGCCATCGAGCGCGTCGAACAGATCGGGCTGCCGACGCGGGCGCAGGCGGCAGTCGAGGCCTTCCGCTTCCTGATCGCCAGCCACGCCGCCCGCGCCGCCGGCCACCCCGCCGACGAGGTCGCCCGCGCCTTGATCCAGGAGACGGGCCTCTTTCAGGACCTCCGCAAGGAGAACACGCCGGAGGGGCTGATGCGCTGGGAAAACGTGCAGGAACTGCTCAACGCCATCGCCGAGTTCACCGTAGCCGCCGGCGAGCAGGGCACGCTGAGCGCCTTCCTGCAAGAGGTGGCGTTGCTGACCGACGCCGACACCGAAGACACCGATACCAACCGCGTCACGCTGATGACGCTGCACGCCTCGAAGGGGCTGGAATACCCCGTCGTCTTCATCGCCGGGTTGGAGGAGGGGCTGTTCCCGCTGTCGATGGCTTCGCAGGACCGCAAGGACCTGGAGGAGGAGCGGCGGCTGTTTTACGTGGGCACGACGCGGGCGCAGGAGCGGCTCTACCTCTTGCACGCCCGCAGCCGCTACCGCTACGGCGAGCAGCTCGCCTGCGTGCGCAGCCGCTTCCTCGACGAGGTGGACGCCGACGTGGTCCGCACGGAGGCCGGCGGCACCTACCGCACGCGCGAGGACCGCTTCCGCACCCCCGCCGGCGAGACGTTTTCCTACGACGCCGTCGATCCGCACTACTACCGCAAGAACCTGCGCGGCGGCCCGTCTGGGCGCAGCCGCCGCAGCGCCGCCGCGCCGGGCGAGCGCCGCGTGGTCTACGACGAAGACTACTCCGAGGTCGTCCCCGGCGTCCGCGTCGAGCATCCGATCTTCGGCGAGGGCAAGGTGCTCGCCCTGGAAGGGCGCGGCGAGCAGGCCAAGGCCGTCGTCTTCTTCAAAGAAGCCGGGCAGAAGAAGCTCGTTTTGAAGTACGCCAAGTTGCAGCGGATCGGGTGAGGGTACGGGTGGACGAGGGGACGAAAAGATACTGCTATCGAAGCATGGCACGCCGCATCGCGCTTTTGATTCTCGCGCTCGCCGTCGCCGGCTGCGCCGCCGACGACCGCGTCACGTTCGTCGTCTACTCGCCGCACGGCAAGGAATTGCTCTCGGCGTCGGAGCAGGCCTTCGAAGCGCTGCACCCGGACGTGAACGTGCAGTGGATCGACATGGGCGGGCAGGATGCCTACGACCGCATCCGCACCGAAAGCCGGAACCCGCAGGCGAGCCTGTGGTGGGGCGGCGCCTCGACGGCCTTCTCCCACGCCGCCGGCGAGGGCCTGCTCGAACCCTACGAACCGTCGTGGAGCCACGCCGTCGCCGACGACGCCCGCGACGCCGAGCACCGCTGGTACGGCACGTTCCTCACCCCCGAAGTCATCGCCTTCAACAGCCGCACGCTCACCGCCGAGGCCGCCCCGCCCGACTGGGACGCGCTGCTAGAGCCGGCCTGGAAAGACCGCATCATCATCCGCTACCCGCTGGCTTCGAGCACCATGCGCACCATCTACGGCGCCATGATCATGCGGCAGCCGACCGTCGAGGAAGGCTACGCCTGGCTGGCCCGCCTCGACCGCAACACCAAGGCCTACACCGCAGACCCGACGCAGATGTACCTGCGCCTGGCGCGCGAAGAAGCCGACGTGAGCCTCTGGAACATGCCCGACATCTACCTGCAGACCGAAAAGTACGGCTACCCGTTCGATTACCTCATCCCGGAGAGCGGCACCCCCGTGCTGGCCGACGGCATCGCGCTCGTCAAGGGGGCGCCCCACCTGGACCGGGCGCGGCAGTTCTACGAGTTCGTTACCACCGACAGCGCCCTCGTCCACCAGGCCCACACGTTCTACCGCATCCCCGTCCGCCAGGACATCGACCCGGCCCGCCTGCCGGCCTGGATGACCCGCGTCGAGATCCAACCGATGCCGATGGACTGGGAGCGCCTCGAAGCCGAAAGCGCCGCCTGGATGCAGTTCTGGGACGAAAACATCAAGGGGCGCGGCGCCGAATACCTGCGCGAGCAGGGGCTGGAGTGAGGCTAAAGGGTCGTGCCTGGCATCGTTCGGGCGTGTGGGAGGATAGAAGATCGAGGGGGGCCTTGCACGTGCTCGGATCGGTTGCGCTGAATCTTCACGGATCCGCGAGCAGCGCGGCGGCATTTGCATGGGTCTGGCGAAAAAACTGAGCCGGGAAACGAGCCGCCTCACCTGTCCTGCGCCGCGCGTGGACAAACGCCGTGGTGGGAGCGGCCTCTGGACGCTTCGACGCGCCCTAGAACGCCGAGCGCGTATGCGTGAAGCTGCCTTTCGAAATGCGGTGCACCTCCTCCTGGTCGACGGCGACCCGGAAGACGTAGCGCTCTTGCGGAGCGTGCTCGAACACAGCCGGCTGCTCAAGACGCTGCACGTGGTCGAAAGCGGCGAGGAGGCCCTGCGCTTCCTGCGCCGGCAGCCGCCCTACGAGCAGGCGCCGCGCCCCAAGCTCATCCTGCTCGACCTCCGCCTGCCCGGCATCTCCGGCCTCGACGTGCTCAAGGCCTTGAAAAAAGACGCGGCGCTGCGACCCATCCCCGTGCTCATCCTCGCCGTCTCGAACGACGAGGACGAACTCCTGGCTGCCTACGACGAGCGCGCCTGCGCCTTCATCCCCAAACCCCCCGACCGCGACGCCTTCGAGACCGCCATCCGGGGCATCGAAGCCTTCTGGCTCGAAACCGCCCAGCTCCCGATGTCCTGATCTGGCGGTGTCGTACGCCCTGCCCGCTACGGCTCTCTCGGCAGGTAGGCCGCCGGGATGGGCAGGTCGTCCCATTCGGGCTGCCAGGCGATGTTGACGATCCACCACCGCCCCTCCTTGTAGATGAACTGGATGCTGTTGATGCCGCGCGCGAACGGCTCCGGGTCCTCAGCGGCCTGCCGCGACTCGTAGGTGCTGAAGGCGTGCACGAGGTTGCCGTAGCGCTCGGTGGTGCGGGCGGTTTCGATTTCGAAGAAGCCGTTTTGCTCGAAGTACGGCGTGGCGCGCTCGATGTAGTCCTCGACGCTGAAGACGTGCGCGACCACCGCGCCGTCCTCCTGGCGCCGACCCAGGGGAACGAGCCGGGCTTCGGGCAGCAGCAGCGCGCGGAAGCGGTCCCAGTCGCGCGGCTGGTTGGCCGGGCCGGAGATCACGTCGTAGAGCGCCGCGAGGATGGCGTCTACCGAGGCGACGTCGGCGGAGTCGGCCATGGGCGGGGCGGCGGCGGGGGGATCCTGGGCCAGCGTGGGCAGGGCCGGCAGCAGCAGGCAGAGCGCGCACAGCAGCGCGCAGCGTAGGCGGGGCGTAGACATCGGCAGCGGACGGTTGATGGAGGAGAACGCCCCGTTCAAGATAACGGCGGAGGCGGCGCGTGCCTACAGCCAGGACGCGTGCCCCGACCGCCACGGCGCCTAGAAGAGGCGGTGGATCTTCTGATCCTCGAAGATCGCCGAGATGCGGTCGGAGCCGGCCAGGGCCTTGACGCCGGCGACCGTCGTCTCGACGGGCACCGAGCCGAGGGCGTTGGTGCTTTCGGAGAGGCGGCGCCCGCCGAGGCGTTCGAGCGTCGCGTCGATGTCCTGGAGGGCTGCTTCGGCGGCCTGTTGCTGCGCCGCCACGGCGGCCTGTCGCTGGGCAGGCGACTGGCGCAGGCCGCCGCCACCCCGCTCGTTCGGCGGGCGCACCAGCACGATCACGCGCACCGTCTGGTCCGGTTCGAGGCGGGCCAGCCGGGCTTCGAATTCGGGGCTGATCTTGTCTGCTTTGTCGCGCGCCATAGGAGTTGCGTGCTCAGAGGATGGCTTTGAGCGCCTCTTCGGGCTGGATCATCCCGTAGCCCCACCGATTGTCGGGCCTGCTTTGTACGCCGCCGGGGTGGCTCGACGTTTCTTTCAAAGCGGTAATAATTTCGGGCACCGTGGCGCGCCGCCTGGCGGCCATCAGCAGCGCCGCCACGCCGGCCACGTGCGGCGCCGCCATCGACGTGCCGTCCATGTAGGTATACTCGTAGGTGCCGTCGGGCCGTTCTTGCGGGGGGATGCACGAATAGACCTGGGCGCCGGGGGCCACCACGTCCGGCTTGGTCACCAGGTGGTGAGGGGGCGCCTGGCCGGGGAAGACCAGGCTGGCGCCGCTGCTGAAGAAGGAGACGTTGACCTTGCCGCGCGACAGCCGTTCGGCGGCGCCGACCGAGAGGGCGTTGTAGGCGCTGCCGGGCGAGTTGGTGTTGCCGTGGTTGCTGTTGCCGATGGCCACCACCGGCAGGATGCCGTACTGGTTGATGAGCATGTGGAAGACCTCGGTGAACTTCGGCTCGTAAAAGCTGAAGCCCAGCGACATGTTGATGATGTGGGCGCCTTTTTCGATGGCCCACGAGATGCCTTCCATGAGCGTGCGCAGCGTCGAGGCGCCCATCAGCACGGCGGCGGCCATCAGGTTGGCGTCCGGCGCTACGCCGATGGCGACGCCGCCAGTGGTCTTGCCGCCGCCGATGATGCCGGAGACGTGCGTGCCGTGCTGGCCGCTGTCGAAGGTCTTGTCGGTGTTGATGCGGCGGCCCAGCGGGTCGATCACAACGAAGGATTTGACGCGGTTCCAGAGGGCAGCGTGCTCGCCGTGGACGCCGGTATCGAGCACGGCAACGTTGACGCTTCTGCCGGTGGTGGTCTCCCACATCCTGGGGATGTCGAGTTGCTGGAGGCCCCAGGTCAGGCTGCTGTTGTCCTCCTGCCGCCTCAACGCTTCGAAGTTCACCGCCTGCGGCTCGATCAGGTGGATGCGCTGGTTGGGCAGGACGGCCACCACGTCCTCGTCTTCGGCCAGCGTCGGGAGCGTCTTGCGCGTCACTTCCACGGTCGCCACGGGCAACGTGCTGCCGCCGACGGTGGCGGTGTTGAGCGGCTCCTGGCTCCGGACGCTCCCGCTGCTGGCCTTCAGGTAGCTCTTGAAGATCTGCGCCTCCATCGATTCCAGGGCGGGCGCGCGCTCTTTGAAGAAGGCCAGGCGGTGTTTGAGCACGCGCAGCGTGCCCGGCCCCGGCAGGTCTTCCTGCTCGGGCGCGCGGTAGATCACGATAGCGTCGCGCTTGTCGTGGGGGCCGCTCTCGGCCAGGAAGGCGTCGAAGGCGGGCGAGATTTTGGCCTCCGGGTCCGTCGTCGTGGTCTTCAGATTCATCGATCTGTGGCTCTGGACGTTGCCGTGGAACGCTTGCGAGGATAGCGCATGTTGCCGGGCCTGTCTCTTCGCTCCTCGCCCCGTCCTTCCACACGACGTACCCTCCGGCAGACGCCGCCTTACCCCCGCTTGCAGGTCCGGCAAAGTAGGCACGCGCCGGCTGGCCGTCAAGGGAGCAGCGCCGGCAGGACCTCCGGATGCCTCAGGGCCGGGGGTGGCCGGATTGGGCCAGGCGGGCCAGGCGTTGCATCCAGCCGCGCAACTGCGCGCCCGAGGCCCAGCGCGCCATGACCGCGTGCGTGCCGGGGGCCAGCGGCCGCGCCATCGCTATCGGGCCGATCTTG